>NZ_JACEGK010000118.1:0-16480 GCF_056859195.1 Streptomyces sp. NH27 | reverse complement strand
CCCCGCCGCGCGCCCGCGCAACCGAACACGGGCGCGCGACAAGGGAGTTGGCGAGCCGCACGCCCGCCGCCACCGGTGCTCGTCTCGTCGCGCCGCCCGGAATTCCCTGTGCGCGGGCCCGGCCGGCTGGGCGAGGATGGGCGGATGGGATGGACGATCACTTCGTCGGTGGCGGAGTTCACCGCCGCGGCCGGCGGTTTCCTGGACCAGCGCCCGGTGGAGAACAACGTGCTGCGGACCATCTGCGGGACGCTGCGCCGGCGGGGCTCCGACATATACGGGCAGCAGCCGCCGCTGTTCGGCTGGTGGCGGGCGCGCGACGAGGGAGCGGTGGAGGCCGTGTTCCTGCGCACCCCGCCGTACCCGCCGCTGCTCTCGCGGGGCACGCAGCAGGCATCGCGGGAGCTGGCCGCCCTGTGGCACGGCCCGTTGGAAGGGGCGCGCGGGGAGGCGGACACGGTGCGCGCGTTCGGCGAGGCGTGGCGGGAGCGGACCGGCGCGGCGCCGCGGGTCGTGCGCGAGCAGCGGCTGCACCGGCTCGGCAGCCTGACGCCGCGCAGCCCCGCGCCACCCGGCCGGGCCCGGGTCGCCGGGCAGGAGGACCTCAGCCTGTTGCTGCGCTGGCACGAGGAGTTCGCCCGGGACATCGGCGACCCCACCCCGGGCATGGAGCGTGTCGTGGCGGACGCCCTGCAGTTCGGCGGCCGCACCCTGTGGGAGGTCGACGGCGAGCCCGTCGCGATGGCGGGCATGACGTCGCCGGAGGACGGCGCGATCCGGGTCGTCGCCGTCTACACCCCGGCCGCGCTGCGCGGGCGCGGCTACGCGGGAGCCGTCACCGCGGCAGTGTCGCGGGCCGCGCTGGACACCGGGGCGCGTGACGTCTTGCTCTTCACCGACCTGGCCAACCCGGTGAGCAACCACGTCTACCGGCGGCTGGGCTACGTTCCGGTTCGGGACCAACTGGCGGTCGCCTTCGGGTGATCGAGAGCTCATCGCGTTCACCGGAGCGGTTCCGCGACCGCCCCGCATAATGGAAGCGGCGGATACCCCGCCGCCCGACGATCGCCAGGAGGAGCCGTGACCGGCGCCCGCCGACAGCCGTCCCACCTCGTGAAGCTGCGGCCCGCACCCTTCGGCGCGGACCCCGCGGGCGCGCGGCTGGAGCGCATTCTCGCCTCACCCAACTACGCCGACGGGGCTTTCGTGAACCCGGTCGGCGCCCGCACCACCCCCAGCGGCGGCATGCTGAAGGCGCTGCCGGCCAACCTCCGCAAGGACGCGCGGCTGGGCCGCAAGCCGGCCCGGCCGGTCCCGCTGCACCCCACCACGCTCGCCGACCTCGCCAAGCCGCCGGCCTCGGGCCTGCGGCTGACGTGGATGGGCCACTCCTCGGTGCTCGCCGAGATCGGCGGCCGGCGGGTGCTCTTCGACCCGGTGTGGGGCGAGCGGTGCTCGCCGTTCGCGTTCGCCGGGCCCAAGCGGGTGCACCCCGCACCCGTGCCGGTCGAGTCGCTGACCGGTATCGACGCCGTGGTGATCTCCCACGACCACTACGACCACCTCGACATGCCGACGATCATCGCGCTGATCCGCGGCGGCGCGGTCTTCGTGGTGCCGCTGGGCGTCGGTTCGCACCTGGAGCACTGGGGGGTGCCGGCGGACCGGCTGCGCGAGTTGGACTGGCACGAGTCCACACAGGTGGCCGGGCTGACCCTGACCGCCACCCCGGCGCGGCACTTCTGCGGGCGCGGCCTGCGCGGCCGGCAGCAGACCCTGTGGGCCTCCTGGGTCGTCACCGACGACATCCACCGGATCTACCACAGCGGCGACACCGGCTACTTCCCCGGTTTCGCCGACATCGCCCAGCTGCACGGCCCGTTCGACGCCACCATGATCCAGATCGGCGCGTACAGCGAGTTCTGGCCGGACATCCACATGACTCCTGCCGAGGGCGTCCGCACCCACCTCGACCTGTCCGGCGGCACCTCGCACGGCGTGATGCTGCCCATCCACTGGGGGACCTTCAACCTCGCCCCGCACGCCTGGTCCGACCCCGGCGAGGGCACCCTCGACGCCGCCCACCGCTCCGGCGTACAGGCCGTCACCCCGCTCGTCGGGCAGCCCTTCGAGCCCGTCACCGCGCCGGCCGCCTTCCCCTGGTGGCGCGAGGTCGCCGTCACCCCCGAGACCGGCTGGAGCCCGTGGCCGCCGCCCGCCCCGGCGCAGCGGGACCAGGTCGCGGACGCGTAGCCGCCCGGCGATGACCGTCGACGACGAGGCGATACGGCCGCGCACGCTCGCCTGGGCCGGGCGGCACCTGCGGCCCGGCGAGAGGATCACCGGGGCCGAGCCGCTGCACGGCGGCATCAGCGCCGAGATGCGGCGGCTGACGGTCACCGGACCGGCGGGCGGGGTGCGGCACCTGGTGCTGCGGACCTTCACCCATCCGTTCTTCGTCGAGCACGCCGAGGACCTGCTCGGCCGTGAGGCCGACGCCCTCGACGTGCTCGGTGCGCCCGGTGTGCCCGCGGGCGGCGGTGTGCCGGCGCCCGTGCTGGTCGCCGCCGACCCGGCCGCCGCGTGGTGCGAGTACCCGTCGCTGCTCATGACGCATCTGCCCGGCCGGACGGTCTTCGACGACGAGGAGTTGGACGCACGCGTCCGGCTGCTGGCCCGCGCGCTCGTGGCGATCCACGCGGTGCGGCCCGCGCGGCGCCCGCCCGCGTACGAGGCGTGGACGACCGCCGACACCGTCGTCCGGCCGGAGAGCGCCGACCCGGCGGCCTGGTCCGCCGCGATCGACGTGATCGGGAAACCGGCGCCGCCTTTCGCCGGACGGTTCCTGCACCGCGACTTCCACCCCGGCAACGTCCTGTTCGACCTGGCGGGCCCGCGCCCGCGGATCACCGGCGTCGTCGACTGGGTGCAGACCTCATGGGGCCCGGCGGACCTCGACGTGGCGCACTGCTCCACCAACCTGGCGCTGCTGCACGGCTCTTCGTGGGGCGGGCGGTTCGCGGCGGAGTACGAGGCGGCCGGCGGCACGCTCGCCGCCACCGCACCGGAACGGCGCTACTGGCGGTTGCTGGACGCGCTGGCCTTCGCCGGCGACCTGCGCGACACCG
Organism: Streptomyces sp. NH27; assembly: GCF_056859195.1. Classification (NCBI taxonomy): domain Bacteria; kingdom Bacillati; phylum Actinomycetota; class Actinomycetes; order Kitasatosporales; family Streptomycetaceae; genus Streptomyces; species Streptomyces sp. NH27. The sequence goes on along the minus strand of NZ_JACEGK010000118.1, from coordinate 13,352 downwards.
CACGGCCCTGGCGGCAGGCGGGCCGGGCGGAGCTGACCACGCGGGCGGCGGACGCGCGGCTGGACGCCTACGTCATCGACCTGATGAACGCCCCGAACTGACCACCCGGCGCGGCCCCCACCGCCCCGACCGCCGGCGCCCGCCCGCCGTGGGCGCCGGCAGCCCGGGGGCCGGCTACCGCAGGCCGCGGCGGGCGAGCAGCGGCTCGACCCGGGGCGCACGGCCGCGCACCGCGACGAACGCGGCCATCGGGTCCTTGCTGCCGCCCTTCGCGAGCAGCTCGCGGCGGAAGGTCTCGCCGTTGGCGCGCCGCATGCCGCCGTGGCTCTCGAACCAGTCCACGGTGTCGGCGTACAGCACCTCGCTCCAGATGTAGGAGTAGTAGCCGGCGCTGTAGTTGCCGCCGAAGACGTGGTTGAAGTAGGTGGTGCGGTAGCGCGGCGGGATCGCGGGCAGGTCGATCCCGGCCGCCGCGAGGGCGCGGGCCTCGAACTCCAGCGGGTCACCGGGGTCGGTGCCGGCCGGCAGCGAGTGCCATGCCCAGTCCAGCAGCGCGGCCGCCAGGTACTCGACGGTCGCGAAGCCCTCCCCGAACCGTGCGGCCGCCAGCATCCGGGCCACCATGTCTTGCGGCATCGGCTCGCCGGTCTCGTGGTGGCGGGCGTACCGGGCCAGCACCTCGGGCCAGGTCGACCACATCTCGTTGACCTGCGAGGGGTACTCCACGAAGTCGCGCGGCACCGCGGTGCCGGCGAAGAACGGGTAGCGCACGTCGGAGAAGAGCCCGTGCAGGGCGTGCCCGAACTCGTGGAAGAGCGTGTCGACCTGACTGAACGTCAGCAGCGCGGGCTCGCCGGGCGCGGGCTTGGCGATGTTGTGGTTGTTGACGATCACCGGCCGCCGGCCGAGCAGCCCGGACTGCGGGACCAGCGCGTTCATCCAGGCGCCGCCGCGCTTCGTCGGCCGGGCGAAGAAGTCGATCAGGAACAGCCCGAGCCCGCTGCCGTCGGCGTCGAAGACCTCGAACACCCGGACGTCGGGGTGGTAGCCGTCCAGGTCGGGCCGCTCGGTGACGGTGATCCCGTACACCTCGTGGGCGGCGTGGAAGACGCCGTCGCGCAGCACCGACTCCAGTTCGAGGTACGGGCGCAGCGCGGCCTGGTCGACGGAGTGGCGCTCCTTGCGGACCTTCTCCGACCAGTACGCCCAGTCCCACGCCTCGATCGGTGCGCCGGCGGTCTCGGCGAGCGCGTCGGCCTCGCGACGGGCGTTGGCCACGGCGGGCGGCACCAGGCGCTCCAGCAGGGCGGTCACGGCCTCGGTGCTGCCGGCGGTGGTGTCGGCGACGGTGTACGCGGCGTGGCTGTCGTAGCCGAGCAGCGCGGCACGCTCGGCGCGCAGGGTGGCCAGGGTGACGGCGAGCGGGCCGTTGGTGTCCTGCGCGCGGTCCATGGCGGCGGCCAGGAGGCGGCGCCGTACCTCGCGGTCGTCGAGGACGGCGAGTTCGAGCTGGTCGGTGAAGTTCCACAGGCTCAGCACCCACTTGCCGTCGTGGCCCAGCTCGCGGGCGTTCGCCGCGGCGGCCGCGACCGCGTCCGCCGACAGCCCGGACAGCTGCGCGGGGTCGTCGAGCACCAGGGCGCCGTCCTTGTTGGCGGCCAGCAGGTTCTGCCCGAACTCGGTGCTCGCGGCCGCGATCCGCGCGTTCAGCGCGCGCAGCCGGGCCCGGCCGTCCTGCGGCAGCTCCGCGCCGGCGCGTACGAAGTCGGTCCGGTACCGCTCCAGCAGCCGCAGCGACTCCGCGTCCAGGCCGAGGGTGTCGCGTGCGTCGTACAGCGCCTTGATCCGTGCGTAGAGCCGCTCGTTCAGGTACACCTCGTCGGTGTGCGCGGCCGTCATCGCGCTGACCTCGGCCTCGATCTCCTGTATGCCGTCGGTGACGTGCGCGGACTCCTGGTTGCCGTACACCGCCGCCACCCGCGCCAGCAGTGCGCCCGAACGCTCCATCGCCTCCAGTGTGTTGGCGAACGTGGGGGGTTCGGGGTCCGCCGCGATCCGTTCGACCTCCGCGGTGTGCGATGCGATGCCCTGCTTGAACGCCGGGAGGTAGTGGGCGTCGTCCAGCTCGGCGAAGGCGGGCAGGCCGTACGGCAGCGGGCTCGGGCTCGGGCTCAGCAGCGGGTTCGTGGTCACCGTTCGACCCTATACAGCCGGTCGGCCCAAGCCCACTGTCTCCCGCTCAGCGATCGCTTGGCCCCATCTGGAAGACGGCAATCTCCGTCTTGCCACAGTGGAACTGGCCGTCGCCTATGGGCTTCAGGGCGACGGCGAGCCAGCGGCCGTCGTTCGGGGACCAGGCGAGGTCGGAGACGTACGTCCTGAGCTGGTGTCCGAGGATGATCTTCTTGTCGGTCATCCGCCAGATGCACAACTCGTGCGGCCGGTCCTCGCCGAACCTCAGATAATGCAGCTTGCGGCTGGCGCTGCCGACCACCAGGTAACTCCCGTCCGGGTTGGAGGCGAGCTTGAACAGCCGTTCCGAGGCGTCCATGACCTTGTCGGTCACCTCACCCGTCGCCGGGTCGACCACGTACAGGTTCTCCTGGGCGCCGAGGAACAGTCGCGAGGAATCGCCGGAGAATGCCTTGCACTGGATCGGGTCCCAGTGGTCGGCGTGGGCCACCTTGCGGGAGGGCTCACGCTCATCCCCGTGCAGGTCGTAACCGCCCTCGGGACCACCGTTGGGGCGGACCCGGAACGCGCCGTCGCGCGAGCGCAGATGGCCGCGCTGGTAGGGCGCTTCGACCTGCGTGCCCTGGTCCACGTCATAGGCCCACTGCACCTCCTTCTCCGGCTCGCCCCCTCTGCTGTAGCCCTTGACCACGAGGACGTGCTCGCCGGGCACCCACATCATCAGCGGCACGATCCAGTCACCGGCCCGGGTGTGCACGGTCTCGCTCCAGTCGGCCGTGTCGTAGACCCATACCCGCCCCTCGAAGCTGCACACCGCCAGGAACTTGCCGTCGTCCGAGAACGCCAAGTACAAGACGGCGTCCCGCTTGACGCTGCCTGCCGTCTCGAACGGCCGCAGGGTGAAGGCCGGTTGGGCCAGGTCGGGGATGTGCGGCGCGTCCTCGGCGGTCCAGCTGTCGCCGTTCAGCGGGAAGAAGGCCGAGGCCCACGCCAGCCCCTCGCTCAGATGTTCCAGCCACTTACGTTCCGTAACCTGTATCTCGTACTCGCCCTGGATCAGCAGGTCCTCGTCCTTCCAGGCGCCGCCACGCTCGTAGTAGAAGTCGTGTAGTTCCTTCCACCGTTCCTCGGTGGGCGGGTAGTTGAGCGTCTCGATGCACCGGACCTCCGAGATGAAGCGGCGTGCGTTGGTGTCGACCCATTCGTAGTTGAGGATGTCGTCGGTGCTGAGCACCCTGTCCAGGGGACCCTCGCGTTCGTCGCCGTCGCTCAGATTGCCCGCTGCGCTCTCCCAGAGGAACTGCAGGAAGAGGCCCGGCTCCTCGCGCGGCAGCGGCATGTGCGTGCGCGATTCAGTGTCGTAATAGACGACGAACACCTGGAGTCTGACACGGAGCCGGTCCGGATCGACTTTCAGAACCCGCACGCCGTACATGTCGGTCGACATCGCCGTCCCCTCAAGAAGTGACTCGCAGAGACAACCGGCAAAGGCGAGCCGGCTGTCTCCTCTCAGGCACCAGCGATCTTTGCAGAGAGGTCTGACAAGCCGTCAGTCCAGGGTGAACTGCCAGCTGACCGCCCAGGCGGAGACAACCGCCCTTGGAAGGCAACCGAAGTACCCGCGCACATGCGGAAGGACCCCGCCCGACCGAGATCGAACGGGGCCTGCCGGCTCACCGCCGCTACGAGACGGCTACGCGTTCGCAGCCGGGCCGGTGACCTGGTGCACCTTCGGCTCCTTCGGCTCCTTCGTGGCGGGTTGCTCCTCACGCTTGCGTTCCAACGCGACGACCGGGCAGTTCAGCACCTTGGCGATCTCCCGAAGGCGCGTTGCTCCGGCGTTGCGCCAGCCCGATTCGAACTCGCCCATCAGTTGCTCGGAGATGCCGATCTCATCGGCCAGCGCCCGCTTGGTGAGGCCGGCCCTCTCCCGAGCCCAGGTCAACGCCACGGGCTCCTGGTGCAGCCTGCGCGGGCGGGAACGCGAACGCGGCGACCACCCCGTGCCGCGCGCCTGCACCAGCGCCCGCAGTTCGGGAGCCGCATGGGTGAACCAGTCCTCCCGCGCCGCGACCAACGCGGGCCGCACCTCACGGTCAAGACGCAGCACCAGCCACCTCAAGTCCGAGGCGAGCCGCGCCAGATCCTCCGGCGCGAGATCAGTGAGCCAACTCTCCCCACACACATGCACATTGACCACCGGCACACACGGCTCCGGCGACTGCGCATACGGGGCGCAATCCAACGTCGACGAAAGGACCTCCTCCACCACCGGCCCGACAACCCGACCCGCGACGGCATAGACGGGCATCCTCCGCCCAGCGAACGACATGCTGTGGTGCACGTCGGCGACACACCCGTCCCACTGTTCCTCGGACACGTTGTGCTCGCTGGGATCATCCTTCGCCCAGTACGGCAAATGACCCTCGACGCTACGCCCGCCGGCACTGGTGACGGTCCACCGCCGCAAGGGCTCGGGTAAAGCCGGAGACTCGGCCGTAGAAGCCGTAGAAGAAGTACTCATCGCGTCTTCCTTGTCGTTCAAAATAATCGGAGGCCGCACGCTCAGAGCAGCGGACGCCCTCGTAGCGGAAACGCCGTCGCCATCCGGGGCGGGTCGTCCAGCTCCCAGCTGTGCCCGCCCGGGTGCCCCTCGAACTCGCTGCACGGGCAGTCCACTTCACGCCCGGCCGGGCAGTCCGGTATCTCGATCACCGCGCTCGGAGCGCCACCATCCCGCCACAACGCCCACAACGTCCCGGCCTCCGGCCCACGCAAGTTGAGCGCCGCACCGTAGTGAACCGGCCCTCGGTGCACCTCGATCGTGCACACCAGCGTCGCGCAGCAGGACAAGGCCCCACTTGCGGATCACTCGCTCACCCCGCATGCGAGTACGCCCCACTCCCGGATACACGGTGATCCCTGCCGGGGCCTGCGCGGGCGCCAGCCGTGTAGCGGTGCCGCGCCGCACGCCCTCATCGGGCGATCTCCCGGTCCACGGCGGCTTCCGCTGCGGCATACAGCTCGTCGTCATCAGGTACGGGCAGACGGTCGCCTCTGCTCTGGGCAACGCGCACAGCGTCCCTCAGCGACCCACTCAAGTGCGTGACCATCGAGCGCAGTTCGGTGTCGGACGGCTTCTCCTCCGCCATGGACTTCAGCACGTATTCCAGAAGGTCTTCGGCCATCCCGAGCTGCACGGCCTCAAGGTTGTCGGCCAGCCGGGACAGGTACGAACCCTCGTCATCGGTGCTCAGGTAGGCAGGCCGGCCGCCTTCACCCGTCCAGGGAAGTAGCCGCATCACACCGCCACCTCACCGGTCTTGGACCCGCCGCAGGTGACGGCGGGGGTGGGGGCCGGCCCGGCGCTGCGTTGGCCGCCGTGGCGGGAACGAGCTAAATCGCTCATCCCCGCAAGCAGTTGGACGATACTGTCTGACACTGTCGGCGCTCCTTGGCGAGCGTTGGCCACGCCCCCGGGCCGGTCGCACGGTCGCGGGGGTCCTTACTGACCATCAGCATGCCGACGCGGAAGGGTCGTGGTGTTCCCGAAAGAAGAACACCACGACCCTTGACAACCAAGCTGGTTACATGCCAACCCAAGCGGCAAGTGAGGCCAGCCCTTCTGGCGCCCGTCGCTGTCGGCGTACCAAGACAGCGATGGTCTCCCGCACCAACGGGTGGTACCTGGCCTGTTGCGGAGCAATCTGCCTCGCGTCGCGCAGGGATTTTTCCGCCAATTCCGCCTTTCCCATCTGGGCATATGCACGCCCCATTTCGATGTGATACCTGCCGACGCGCATCCTAGGGTGATCGGCTGGGAAATGAAGGCGTCGGGCCGACTTCATTGCATCCCCGAGTTTCCCAAGCTCCACGGAGGTTGCTACGCCGAAATGTTCCACGTTTGTCATGCCGAATGATGCCCAGTAGACGTGAGGGACGTCTCGACCAATCTGTGTTGCCGCCTTGCGGGCCAACTCCAGTTGGCCATTCACATCGTCTGCGTTCTTTGCCTGAGCTGCGGCGATTGCCCCCGCTAGATAAAGAGTCCCCGAGACGGCCAATGCGGAAACGGATTGCGTGGCATCATGTTGCTCCACGAACTGATGTCCGCGCTCCAGAACCTTCAGTGCCATCTGGTTATTGCCGCGTCGCAGTAGCATGCTGCTGCGCTTGCTCAGCCGCAGGGCGAGAAGCAACGGGTCCTGCGCCTGCTCGGCCATCCAGCCCATTCTCTCAAGGGCGATTAATGCCAATTGGTGATACCCGAGGCGGTACGCGAACTCGTAGGTCACCCAGTAGGCCCAACTCAAAGAGACCGCTGCCTGCCGCTTCTCCGCGCCATTCGGTAAAATACTGAATGCGGTAGTCAGTTCGCCCAATAGTCCAGGAAGCTTCGATCCAACACCCTTGTACTCGGTTGCACACGCGCCGATGCACAACTTCTCAATATCTGCCGCAATCAGATCCAGTCTTCTCGGGCTGATATCAAGATCTGGCCCAAGGTCATACATATCGAGTGCGTCCGACAGTGGCGAGATCATGCGATCAAGTTTGTCTTGCCGCATCTCCAAGGTGTAAGGCTGGCCGTTCAGTGCGGCCACATCTACTTCGAGAATGCGAGCAACAGCCGCCACTATGGCGGGCGTAGCCGGGGTGAGTCCGGCCTCAATCTTGGCGATCTTTCCTCGCGACACGTAGGCGCGTTGCGCCAAACCCATTTGGGTAATCTGGCGCAATTTTCGGTAATCGGCGATCCGAGCGCCGATGTGATCGTCAGTGCTGTGGGGCATACCGTGCTCCGTTCTGACTCCGACACTCAGAACGGTACCCCCGGCAAGCCGTGGGGACCCGCGCTCGGCCCCTGCCTCGGTGGGGGCCAACGTGCTTTCTGGCTCCGCCTGGTGGCAATCACCGAACCCACGTCCCGGGGGACCGCACGCCATCGACGCTGCGCCCGCCGGCACTGGTGATGGTCCACCGCCGCAAGGGCTCGGGTAAGACCAAAGTCCCAGCCGTAGAAGTCGTGTACGAGTTGGGGGCCTTGGGTTGCTTGGCGGTTCCCACCGGGGTAGGTGCCGAGGGCGTGCAGTTTGCGGCGTCTGCGAGGGTACATTGTGGGTGTCAGCCGCGACGGGAGCCAGCATGCCGTTCACCGCCGACGCGCCCACCGAGAGCGCAGGGACGCGTATCCGCGAACTTCGCACGCTCCGTGGCTACTCGCTACGCGAGTTGGGGCGGCGCGCACATGTCTCCATCAGCCAACTCTCCCGCGTCGAAAACGGCGATCGGGCTCCCAGTCCTGTCGTGGCCGCCGCTGTTGCGCGTGCCCTCGGGGTCACCCTGCCGGTCCTGTATGGCCAGCCGTACGTCAACATGCTCCAGCACGACCAGCTTGACCGGCTGATCACTCCCATCGGGGCCGCGCTGGACGCCTGGGACATCCCGCTTGGCGCGGGTGATCCTCCGCCGCGGTCCCTCGGCGCACTGGCGACTGAAGTCGCCTCGCTTGGGGAACTGCGTGCCGCAGCCCGGTATATCGAGATCGCTCAGGCGCTTCCTACGTTGCTTGCCGAGGTGGGGGCTCATGTCCTGACCCAACGGCCAGGCCGGGCCTTGGAGCAGGCGGCGTGGCTTCAGTCGGAGTTGTGCCGTACGACCTACGTGGTCAGCCGGAATATCGGGTTCATGGACCTCGCGCGCCTGGCTTTGGCCCGTATGGCAGTATCTGCTCCAGTGTCCGGCGATCCCCGGCAGGTGGCCATTGAGCGCTGGGACCGCGCGCAGATGTTGGCAGACGCCGCCCGCCCTGATCGCGGGTTTCTCCTCGTGCAGCAAGCGTTGCGGGACCTGGACGATGACGGTGTACAGGCGACCCGGGCCGTGCGTGGCGCGCTGTACCTCAAGGGCGCAATTCTCACCAGCCGGAGCAAGAGCGCCAGCGGCACGGAGGATCTACTCAGTGCGGCTGGGGAGATTGCTGAGCAGACCGGTGAAACCCGGGACTATGGGCTGGTGTTCGGACCGGTGAACGTCGTCATTCATCGCATGTCGGCGGCCAGCGACCGGGATAAGCACGCTCGTGCGTTGGAAGAGGCACGGGAGGTGCGTCTACCCGGGGACTATCCCCAGGCGCGAGCTGGGCACTATTGGGTGGACCGAGCCCGCGCGGAAGCGTGGACCGCGCGTCATGACGAGGCACTCACGTCGTTGAAGCAGGCCAGGAAGGTGGCACCGCAGCAATCCCGCTATCACCCGGGTGTGCACGAGACGGTGGCGGCGTTGTTGCGGGCCCGGCAGCGGGCGAGCGATCCGCTGCGTGAGTTCGCCTTGTGGAGCGGTGTTTAGCGCAGCGGTACCGGCATGGCCAAGGCCCTGGCTTCCCGATTTGGGGACGGCCGGGGTCTTGTCGTGGTGGCCGTGTTGTGCCTGATGGGTGCGGTGGGGGATCGCGGCCCGGCCGGAGGGTGTTGGGCCGGTGTCGGATCTTCCCCCCGGGTGGTGGACACCTCTGATCCCGGCCCCTGTGCGGGACTTCAACGAGCAGGTGCGAGAGCGTTCTCCCCCAGCCGGATCAACCGTGCGCCCTCCGGGTCCAACCCCGCGACGCGGCACGCCTCGACCATCACCTCGTGCGCGCGACCCGAAGTGAACTCCTCCGGCTCCCCGCACGCAGCATCGGACGACGGCAACCGCGACCACTCCCCAGAACTCACTCGTTGAACGTGCTGACGCACCACCACACGCCACCAGGGCAAGCAGCAGCACGCGGCGCTCATCAGGTGGCCGGGGCCCGCCCCCTCCCGCACGGTACGGGGCACGCCGGGCCGTCAAGGGCGCCTGCGGCGTCGCTGCGCGATGAGCAAGCTCACCCTTGACCGCCCACCGTGCTTGGAGGTTGCCCTCCTTCCGCGCGGAGGCGGAGGGAGCCGCACCGAACCAGGGGCGCTGGGGTACCCCCAGGCGAAGCCCGGGAGGTGGGGCACCTCCCGGCGCAGCCCGGGGGAGAACCGCGCGACACGCCACCGCGGACCGCAAGGTCCCGTGAACCGCGACCAGGGGCACCCCGGAGGGTCCCGTTACCCCGACTTGCGGCGGAACTCGCGTGCTCCGCCCGCGCGGCCGTGGGCGCCGTGGACCTTGGACTGGTCCGGTCCGGTCCCCGCGGTGCCGCCTCCGCCGTGCCCGCCCTGCTTGCGCGCCAGCGCCTCACGGAACTTGCGCTTCACGTCGTCCTCGGCGGGTGCCGCCGAGCCTTCCCCTTCCGGTGCCGCGGAATCGGCCGGTGCGGCCGCTTCCGCATCCAGCGAACTGCTGTCGGCGGCCGCGTCGGCCGCCTGCTTTGCGTCGGTCATGCCCCAAGCCTCGCACGTCGGCCGCCCCCCGCCTACTGAATAGCGGCCTGACAGACCGCGCGTGTACGGTTCCGGTCAGCTCTCGTAGCACCGCCGCGGAAGGATCACACTCCATGACCTGGCTGTTGTACGGGGCCACCGGGTACACCGGTCGCCTGATCGCCCGCCGTGCCGTCGCGCAGGGCCAGCGCCCCGTGCTGGCCGGTCGCAACGCCGCGAAGCTGGTCCCGTTCGCCGCCGAACTCGGCCTGGAGCACCGGGTGTTCGATTTGTCCGAGCCGACCGCGATCCGCCGCGGGCTGAAGGACGTGACGGCGGTGGCGCACTGCGCGGGGCCGTTCGCCCGCACCGCGCTGCCGATGGCGCACGCGTGCGTGGAGACGCGGACGCCCTACCTGGACATCACCGGCGAGATCGACGTGTTCGAGTCGCTGCGCGCGCTCGGCACCCGCGCGGAGGCGGCGGGGATCATCCTGCTGCCGGGCGCCGGCTTCGACGTGGTGCCGACCGACTGCGTGGCGGCGCTGCTGGCGGCCCGGCTGCCGGACGCCACCCAGCTCGACCTGGCGTTCCTGACCGGCGGCGGCGTGAGCCCCGGCACCGCCCGCACCTTGGTGGAGGGCACGCCCGACGGCGGCCGTATCCGCAGCGGTGGCGAGATCCGTTCGGTGCCGCTGGGCTCCCGCCAGGTGCGGGCCGCCTTCCCCTCGGGTGCCCGCACGGTGGTGTCGATCCCGTGGGGCGACGTGAGCACCGCCTACCACTCGACCGGCATCCCGGACGTCACCACGTACACCGCGATGCCGCAGGCCGTGGTGGCCGTCTCCCGGGCGGTACGGTTCGGTCCGCTGCGCGGCGCGGTCTCGGGCGCGGTGGGCCGGCTGGTGCGCGGGCCGGGCGAGCGGCGGCTGGCCGGCAGCCGCAGCGAGGTGTGGGGGCAGGCCACCGACGCGGCGGGCAACAAGGCGACCGCCACTCTGACCGGCCCGAACCCGTACCGGATGACGAGCGACTCGGTGCTGCGGATCGTGCAGCGGCTGCCCGATCTGGCCGCGGGCTTCCAGACCCCGTCGCGCGCGCTGGGCGCGGACTTCGCCGCGTCGCTGGACGACGTGACCGTCGCGATCGGAACGCCGCACTGACGCACGCGGGCGGGCGAGCGGGTGGACCGGCGGGCAGGCACGTACGCGGAATAGGTGTGCGGACAGGTGTGGGGCCCCGTCGGGTGGCTTCCCGGGCGCGTCCTTCCCCTGACACGGGCCGGGCACCTCGGCAGGGCCCCTGTTCGAGAGCGGCCGTCCTCAGACCGGCCGGCGATCGCTCACCGCTTGCGGCCGACGGCCCCGTAGACGCCGACCGGCGGGGTGTCCTCGGGCACCTCGTTCCGCCAGTGGTTCACCTGGACCAGGCCGGGCTCGACCACGTCGAACCCGTCGAAGAGTCCCAGCACGTCGGCGTGGGTGCGCGGGGTGAGCAGGGCGGTGGCGTTCTTGTAGACCGCCGTCACGTCCTCGGCCTTCCTGGCGTGGAAGTCGCCGGTGGCGTGCGAGAGCACCAGGTAACTGCCGTCCGGCAGCGCGTCGCACAGCGTGGCCACGGTGCCGTGCGGGTCCTCGTCGTCGCCGACGAAGTGCAGGACCGACACCAGCATCAGCGCGACCGGCTGGTCGAAGTCGATCAGGTCGCTGATGGTGGGGTGGTGCAGGATCGTCTGCGGGTCGCGCATGTCGGCCAGGAAGAAGCCGGTGTTGCCGGTGCCGAGCAGGCGGGCGCCGGCGTGGGTGGCGACGATCGGATCGTTGTCGATGTAGGCGATCCGTGCGTCGGGCGCGACCGAGTGGGCGATCTCGTGGGTGTTCGGCGAGGTGGGGATGCCGGTGCCGATGTCGATGAACTGCCGCACCCCGCGCTCCGCGAGGAAGCGCACCGCCCGCTGGAGGAAGTCCCGGTTCGCGCGGGCACCGACGACGACCTCGGGGACCGTGTCGATGACGCGGTCGGCGGCTTCCCGGTCCACCTCGTAGTTGTCCTTGCCGCCGAGGTAGTAGTCGTACATCCGTGCCGGATGCGGTCGGCTGGTGTCGATCTCACCGACGGCAAAGCCCTGCTCGGTCACGCGGTCCTCCGCTTCGTCGTTGCCTGGTCGGGGTGTCGCAGCCGGCTGGGCCGGCGGCAGGTGCCGGTCATCCGAGCAGGAAGTCCGCGTCGCCGGCTTTGGCGCCCTCGATGAACGTGGTGATCTCGTGGTTGGTGTAGATGAGCGCGGGGCCCTCGGGATCGGTGGACTGGCGCAGCGCCACCCGGCCGTCGTTGAGTCTCTTCGCCTCCACGCAGGAGCCGCCGTTGCCGCCGCTCCACGGCTTTCGCCAGCCGTCCGCGCCGAGTTCCGTGGCGGGCATTCCGTTGTAGATGCTGTCGTTGGTGACGCGATCCATGGTTCAGATCTCCTTGCGCATGCCATCGAGGATGGCCTTGGTGCTCTGTGCCGGCGCTGCCTGCGCGCACATCCGGTCGAGGGCTTCGAGGAAGGTGGACACGTCGTCGCGGTCGTCGAAGTAGGCGCCGCCCACCAGACTCTCCGTGTAGGCGATGTCCGGGATCTCCTTGAGCTGGAACCGGAAGATGTGGAACGGCCCGTACATGGCCGGGTGCGGCCCCGCGGCGAACGGGATCACCTGGAGGCGCACGTTGGGCAGGTCGGCGGCGTCGATCAGGGCGCCCAACTGCTCGCGCATCACCTTGTGGCCGCCGATCGGCCGGCGCAGCACCGTCTCGTCCATCACGACCCACAGCAGCGGCGCCTCGTCGCGGCCGAGCAGCGCCTGCCGCTCGACCCGCAGCGTGACCAGCCGGTCGATCTCCTCGGGGCCTGCGTTGGGCAGCCCGGCGCGCAGCACGGCCTGGGCGTAGCTGGGGACCTGGAGCAGCCCTGGGACGTAGTGCGGTTCGTAGGCGCGGATGACGGACGCCTCGCCTTCGAGGCTGACGAAGGCGCTGAACCACTCGGGCAGTACGTCGCGGAAGTTGTGCCACCAGCCGGGTCGGTTGGCCTCGCGGCACAGCGCGAGGAAGCCGCCGATCTCGTCGGGGGTGGTGACTCCGTAGGTGGTGAGCAGCTTCTCCACATAGGGGATTTTCAGCCCGACTTCGGCCTTTTCCATCCGCCGGATCGTGGCGTGGGTCACATCAAGGGCGCGGCCGGCCTGCTCGAAGCTGAGGCCGGCCTTCTCACGGAGGTCCTGGAGGCGTTTTCCGAGCACCATGCGCAGGACCGTCGGGGCTCCGCCCGGCCTGGGGTCCATCACGTGCCTCATCCTCCAACTCCCTTGACTGACAAGCAGTGTGTCATGTCGTCAGCGCCAGGAACAGCATGTCCTGTCGATTCTGTAATTTACAGTTCGGACCTTGCCATGTGTGCGGGGCGGGGCCCATAGTTACGGGGTGGTCCTTTCAACTCACGCTCTCCGGCCCGACTGCCGGGCGGACGTCCGCGCCCCCGGGCGCCAGGACGTCTTCCGGTTGCCCGCGCTGAGCGCGTCCGTGGCGGACGCCCGCGCACGGATACGGGCCCGGCTGCGGGAATGGGGAGCCGACACCGAACTGAGGGACGACGCGGGGCTCGTGGTGACCGAGCTGTTCACCAACGCGGTCCGGCACACCGCCAGCACGAAGATCACGTGTGCACTGCATGACGTCGGCTCGGCGGTGCGACTCGAAGTGACCGATCAGGGGCGCGGCGAGGGGGACCCGACGCCGTGTGCGGCCACCGCCGACGAAGAGGGCGGGCGAGGACTGCTGCTGGTG
>NZ_JACEGK010000117.1:0-16526 GCF_056859195.1 Streptomyces sp. NH27 | reverse complement strand
GGCCACCGGTGCGGCGGCGAGCAGCCTCATCGGCGTGGACGCACCGGCCCGCAGGAACAACCACGAGGTCGCCGCGGCCCCGGCCGGCGCCGCGCGGACCGCCGCCGGCGCGGCCTCGGGCGGCGCGACGAGCAGCGGCGCCGGCTCCGCCGGCCGCGGCACGGCGGGCGGCAGCACCGCCGACGACGGCCGCAACGGCGACCGCGCCCCGGCCGGCACCGGCAAGGACACCGTGGCCGGCACCGGCCGTATCGCCCGGGAGGCCGACCCCGGCACCGTCGGCCCCGACGCCGCGCAGAAGCTCGTCAGCCGCAGCGGCGACCGCTGGTCGTCGTCCTACACCGCCCAGGAGTACGCGGGCTTCCAGCAGGCGCTGAACGGGCAGTACGTCGGGACCGGCGTCTCGGTGCGCCGGATCGACGGCGGCCGTATCCAGATCGCCCAGGTCCAGGACGGCAGCCCCGCCGACCGGGCCGGGCTGCGCAGCGGCGACGTACTGGCCGCCATCGGTGACACCCGATGCACCGGCATGCCCGTCACCGAGGTCGTCGCGGACCTGCGCGGCGACAACGTGCCGGACAGCGCCGTCACGCTCGACGTGGAGCGCGGCTCGCGCGACTGGACGGTCGCGATGCTCCGCGCCACCCTCGACACCGAGTCGGTCACCGTCACCCGGCAGCAGGACGGCCCGACCGTGATCAAGGTCGACGCCTTCACCAAGGGGGTCGGCGAGCAGGTCGCGGCGGCGGTCGAGGGCTCCGACCACGGCGTCCTGCTCGACCTGCGCGGCAACTCCGGCGGCCTGGTCACCGAGGCGGTCGCCACCGCGTCGGCCTTCCTCGACGGCGGCCTGGTCGCCACGTACGACGTGCACGGACAGCAGCAGGCGCTCTACGCGGCGACCGGCGGCGACACCGCGGTGCCGCTGGTGGTGCTGGTCGACGGCGGCACGATGAGCGCGGCCGAGATGCTCTCCGGCGCGCTCCAGGACCGCGGCCGGGCGGTCGTGATCGGCTCGCGCACCTTCGGCAAGGGCTCGGTGCAGATGCCCACCACGCTGGCGGACGGCTCGGTGGCCGAGCTGACCGTCGGGCACTACCGGCTGCCGGACGGCCGCACCGTCGACGGCAAGGGCATCACCCCCGATGTCGTCGTCTCCGGCGGGCAGGACCCGGTCGCCGCGAGCCGTGAGGTATTCGCTGGCCTCGGGGCCCCCTCCTAGTGGGAGAATGGCCCGGCTATGGCTAAAGAGACGGGTCGCAAGATCATCGCGCAGAACAAGAAGGCGCGGCATGACTACCTCATCCTCGACACGTACGAGGCGGGGCTGGTCCTCACCGGCACCGAGGTGAAGTCGCTGCGGATGGGCCGCGCGTCGCTGGTGGACGGCTTCGCCGCGCTGGAGGGCGGTGAGGCGTACCTCTACAACGTGCACATCCCCGAGTACACGCAGGGGACCTGGACGAACCACGCGGCGCGCCGCAAGCGGAAGATGCTGCTGCATCGCGCCGAGATCGACAAGCTCGACCAGAAGTCCCAGGAGAGCGGGCACACCGTGATCCCGCTGGCGCTGTACTTCAAGGACGGCCGGGTGAAGGTCGAGATCGCCCTGGCCAAGGGCAAGAAGGAGTACGACAAGCGGCAGACGCTGCGGGAGAAGCAGGACCGGCGCGAGACGGACCGTGCGATCTCCGCGGAGCGGCGCAGGCAGCGGTCCTGACCGTCGCGCGCGGGAATGCGCTGGCCCCGCGGCGCGTTGTGCCACTACACTGGGCCTTGCAGGACCAGCACCGAACCGCCGGGCGACCGGCGGTGCACCTTGAAAACACCACATGGGGATGATCGGTTTCGACTGGGGATGTCGAAGCAGGGGAAGCGAGCCGAGGAAGCGGCAATGATCTCGTTAACCATATGCCGAAACCAATAATCGCCAATTCCAAGCGCGATTCCTCCGCCTTCGCTCTCGCTGCCTAATTAGCAGCTAGCGAAGACTCCGCGGAGTGTCAGCCCGGGGGTGTTCCCGACCCGGATCCTGGCATCAATCAGGGGACTCAACCGCCGAGCCCGGCCACGGGGCACGGCGGGAAATCTCACAGTGGCTGGGCCCGTCGGCGGCTTGTCCGCGTGACTGCCGGGGCCGAGAAAAGCACAGCGGACTGCGCTCGGAGAAGCCCTGGTTCCGCACCACAGGACGCGGGTTCGATTCCCGCCATCTCCACTCATCCCATGCGACACGGCGACGTCGCCTTCGTCGTTTACCGCGCGGCTTTGCCGCGCGAGCCCGGAACGTAGGGAGGAACCGCGCGAGCAACTACCCACCGGCCGCAGGCCGGTACGAGACGGAACCTTGGCGGCGGGACGGGTAGCGGCTCAACCCCCGGAGGGGCACCCTGGGGTGGGAGGTGCGGGTGGATGCGGTTTGACGGGGGCCGGGTGTGTCTGGATCTGGCGGCCACGGACGAGTACGGGCAGGCGGCCGTGGACGAGCTGCGGGATGCCGCGGAGCTGAGCCGGTGGCTGTACGGGGCGGGTCTCGTCCCCGCGGCGACCGCGATACCGGTGCAGAGCGGGTGGCTGCCCCACTTCCATGAACTACGCGAGCTGCTGCGGCGTCTGGTGACGTGCGAGGTGGACGGCGACGCGGTGGCCCCGGACGACATCGCCGCGCTCAATCGGTTCGCGCGCCCCGCGCCACCCGCACCGGCGGCCGTACCGGAGCCGCGGAGGGACAGACGTACCGGAGCCCGGGAAGAGACGGGGACGGCCGTCGCGCTGTCGAAGCGGCTCGCCGCGCCCCCCACCTGGGAAGCCCTCCTGTCCGTGGTGGCGCGGGACGCCGTGGACCTGCTCACCGACCCGGTCGCCAGGGACCGGCTGCGCCGCTGCGAGGGTGCGCGCTGCCACCGCGTCTACCTCGACGCCTCGCGCGGCCGGCGCCGCCGCTGGTGCAGCAGCGAGCTGTGCGGGAACCGGGAACGGGTCGCCCGGCACCGCCGCCGCAGCACCCTCGCCGGCACCCAGGGCTGACCCGGCCGGCGGGCCTGCCGCACGTCAGGTCCGCCGCGGGTGCGCGCCCGGGTGGGCACGGGCGCGCAGGTCGCGTACGGTTGCAGGCTGCCCCACGCACGGACGCGCACGGGGCGCCGCACAGCAGAAGGGGGTCCTGCGTGGCCGCGCAGACCGCAGCACCGGGGGTTCGGGACCAGGAGATCGCCGCGGAGCAGGCGCACCTGGACCGGGTGTACAGCCGCTTGGAGGAGAAGATCCACGAGGCGGAGTTCCTGATGAGCGACGCCGCCAAGCGCGGGCAGGTCGGCACGCCCGGCGCGCTGGCCGAACGCGACGCGCAGGTCTTCCGCGCGGGCATCCATCTCAACCGCCTCAACAGCGAGTTCGAGGATTTCCTCTTCGGCCGGATCGACCTGCTGCCCGGCAAGGACGGCAAGAAGGGCGCGGACGGGGCGTACACCTCGATCGAGCCCGCCGACGACGCGATCCGTGCCGACGGAGGCGCGGACATCGCCGAGACCCTGCACATCGGCCGGATCGGCGTGCTCGACGCGGAGTACGCCCCGCTGGTGATCGACTGGCGGGCGCCGGCCGCCGCGCCGTTCTACCGTTCCACGCCGGTCGCGCCCGGCCGGGTGGTGCGCCGCCGGGTGATCCGCTCCAAGGGCCGCCGGGTGCTCGGCGTCGAGGACGACCTGCTGCGCCCGGAGCTGACCACCGGGCTGCCGGTGGTCGGCGACGGCGCCTTGATGGCGGCGCTCGGCCAGGCGCGCACGCACACCATGCGGGACATCGTCTCCAGCATCCAGGCCGAGCAGGACCTGGTGATCCGTGCCCCCGCCGCGTCCGTGACCGAGGTGTCCGGCGGCCCCGGCACCGGCAAGACCGCGGTGGCGCTGCACCGGGCGGCGTATCTGCTCTACCAGGACCGGCGCCGCTACTCCGGCGGCATCCTGTGCGTGAGCCCCACCCCGCTGCTGGTCGCCTACACCGAGGGCGTCCTGCCGTCGCTCGGCGAGGAGGGCCAGGTCGCGATCCGCGCGGTCGGCTCGCTGGTCGACGGCGTCACGGCCGACCTGTACGACGACCCGGCGGTGGCCCGGATCAAGGGTTCGCTGCGGATGCTGAAGGTGCTGCGCAACGCGGCCCGCGGCTGCCTGGAGCTGCCGCCGGGCCCCGGTACGGGCGGCGGCAACGGCGGTAGTAGCGGCGGCGGCAGGGACAGCGGTAGCGGCGGCGGTACGGACGTCCGGCCCGGGCGGCTGCGGGTGGTCGCCTTCGGCCGGCGCGTCGAGTTGGAGGCGAACGAGCTGAACTCGGTGCGCCAGCAGGTGCTGGGCGGGACCACCCCGGTCAACCTGCTGCGCCCGCGCGCCCGGCGGCTGCTGCTGGACGCGCTGTGGCGCAAGACCGGCCGCCGGTTCGACGACCCGGACCTCGCCGCGCAGGAGCGGTCGGGCTTCGACGAGGACATCAGCACCGAGCCGGACTTCATGGAGTTCCTGGACATCTGGTGGCCGGTGTTGGAGCCGGCCCGGGTGCTGGCCGCGCTCGCCGACGACAAGCGGCTGGCCCGCTGGGCGCGCCGGGTGCTGAGCCCCCCGGAGGTGCGCCGGGTGGCCCGCTCGCTGCGGCGGACCGGCACCTCCGTGCACGACGTGGCGCTGCTGGACGAGCTGGACACCCTGCTCGGCTCGCCGCCCCGGGAGAAGCGCCGCGAGGCCGATCCGCTGGACCAGCTCACCGGGCTGGAGGAGCTGATGCCGCAGGCTGCCTCGGAGACCCGCAGGGAGCGGGCGGAGCGGCTGGCGCGGGAGCGTACCGAGTACGCGCACGTGATCGTGGACGAGGCGCAGGACCTCACGCCGATGCAGTGGCGGATGATCGGCCGGCGCGGCCGCACCGCCACCTGGACGATCGTCGGCGACCCGGCGCAGAGTTCGTGGACGGACGTCGACGAGGCGGCCCGCGCGCGTGACGAGGCGCTGGGCACCCGCCCGCGCCGCCGGTTCACCCTCACCGTCAACTACCGCAACCCCGCGGAGATCGCCGAAGTCGCCGCCACGGTGCTGGCGTTGGCGATGCCCGGCAGCCAGTCGCCGCGCGCGGTCCGCTCCACCGGGATCGCGCCGCGCTACGAGATGGCCGGCGACGACCTGGGCGCCGACGTGCGGGCCGCCGCGCAGCAGTTGCTCGGCGAGGTGGACGGCACCGTCGGTGTCGTGGTGGCGATGAACCGCCGTGCGCAGGCCCGGGGTTGGCTGGACGGGCTGGGCGACCGGGTGGTCGCGCTGGGCAGTTTGGAGGCCAAGGGGCTGGAGTACGACGCGACGGTCGTGGTCGCGCCGGCGGAGATCGCGGAGGAGTCCCCCGCGGGGCTGCGCACCTTGTACGTCGCGCTGACGCGGGCGACGCAGCGGCTCACGGTGCTCGCGGTGCCCGCGGACCTGCCGAACGAGGCGGGCGTGCCGGACCTGTTGCGGGCGGACTGAGCCCGGCGCGGCGGGCGGACGGCGCCGGCCGCGGCTCGGGCGCACGACGGGCGCCTCCTTCGTCGAAGGGGGCGCCCGAGTGACGTCTACGGCACCGACCCGCCATGCTCGCCTCGCGGCAAGTGGGCGCTCGAAGCGCCTAAGGTTGGGCCCGGGGGCTTGGATCGAGTCGGTGCCGCACCCAGGCTAACAAACCCTCCTGCGAACCTCTTCCCGCCCGGCGGAATTCGTGGCCGGTCACCTGCCCGCCGCGTGTTCTTCCGCCGTTGTGCACCCCGTGCGTGTCCTGCTCCCGTATGCCGGAAGTACGATTCCACCAGCTACCGCCGGGTTTACGTGTACCGGCCGGTAGGTGCAACGATCACGACAATCCCTCATCAGGCAGGAACCGGAAGAAGGTCGTCATGGCAACGGCGCCAAGCGTCTCGTACTCGATCACGGTACGGCTGGAGGTCCCCGCCAGCGGGGGCGCGGTCGGCCGGCTCACCACCGCGGTCGAGTCCTCGGGCGGGTCGGTCACCGGCCTGGACGTGACCGCGTCGGGCCACGAGAAGCTCAGTATCGACGTCACCATCGCGGCCAGCTCCACCGACCACGCCGCCGAGATCGTCAGCAAGCTGCGCTCGATCGAAGGCGTGACGATCGGCAAGGTCTCCGACCGTACGTTCCTGATGCACCTCGGCGGCAAGATCGAGATG
This sequence comes from Streptomyces sp. NH27, assembly GCF_056859195.1. Classification (NCBI taxonomy): domain Bacteria; kingdom Bacillati; phylum Actinomycetota; class Actinomycetes; order Kitasatosporales; family Streptomycetaceae; genus Streptomyces; species Streptomyces sp. NH27. Next base: position 10,327 of record NZ_JACEGK010000117.1, on the reverse strand, counting down.
CAGTCCAAGCACCCCATCCGCAACCGTGACGACCTGTCGATGGTCTACACGCCCGGTGTGGCGCGGGTCTGCATGGCCATCGCCGAGAACCCCGAGGACGCCCGCCGGCTGACCATCAAGCGCAACTCGGTCGCCGTGGTGACCGACGGTTCCGCGGTGCTGGGTCTCGGCAACATCGGGCCGAAGGCCGCGTTGCCGGTGATGGAAGGCAAGGCGGCGCTGTTCAAGCGGTTCGCCGGGATCGACGCGTGGCCGCTGTGCCTGGACACCCAGGACACCGACGAGATCGTGGCGATCGTCAAGGCCATCGCGCCGGGCTTCGCGGGCATCAACCTGGAGGACATCTCCGCGCCGCGCTGCTTCGAGATCGAGGCGCGGCTGCGCGAGGCGCTGGACATCCCGGTCTTCCACGACGACCAGCACGGCACCGCGATCGTGGTGCTCGCCGCGCTGACCAACGCGCTGCGCTGCGTCGGCAAGCAGATCGGCGACCTGCGGGTGGTCATGTCGGGCGCGGGCGCGGCCGGCACCGCGATCCTCAAGCTGCTGCTGGCGGCCGGGGTGAAGCACGCGGTGGTCGCCGACATCCACGGCGTGGTGCACGCCGAACGGGACGACCTGAAGGACGCGGGCCCCGAGACCGCGCTGCGCTGGATCGCGGAGAACACCAACCCCGAGGGCGCCACCGGCACCCTCAAGGAGGCGGTGGTGGGCGCCGACGTGTTCATCGGGGTCTCCGCGCCGAACTTGCTGGACGGCGCGGACATCGCCCGGATGGCCGAGAGCGCCATCGTTTTCGCGCTGGCCAACCCCGACCCCGAGGTGGACCCGGCAGATGCGCGCGAGACGGCCGCGGTGGTCGCCACCGGCCGCAGCGACTTCCCGAACCAGATCAACAACGTGCTGGTCTTCCCAGGCGTCTTCCGCGGCCTGCTGGACGCCCAGTCCCGCACCGTGAACACCGAGATGATGCTGGCCGCCGCACGTGCGCTGGCCTCGGTGGTAGGCGACGACGAGCTGAACCCGAACTACATCGTGCCGAGCGTCTTCAACGACAAGGTGGCCGGTGCGGTCGCGGACGCGGTCCGGGACGCGGCCAAGGCGGCCACCCCGGAGCGCGGCGACGGATTCCCAGCGTCGACCGTCTGACGACAGCGCGTGATGCTCTTGCCCCAGGGTGCCGCCGCCTGGTCTCTCCCAGGGCTTTTTCCGCGACTCGCGCGGGCAGGCGATTGGCTTTCCCCCCATATATGGGGGCAGGATGCACACCTGGGCGGTGAGGCACACAGCAACAGCTTCGGCTCGCGCCCCCATGGCAGCAAGAACACGGGAGTACAGATATGAACCGCAGTGAGCTGGTGGCCGCGCTGGCCGACCGCGCCGAGGTGACCCGCAAGGACGCCGACGCCGTGCTGGCCGCGTTCGCCGAGACCGTCGGTGAGATCGTGGCCAAGGGTGACGAGAAGGTCACCATCCCCGGCTTCCTGACCTTCGAGCGCACCCACCGCAGTGCCCGCACCGCCCGCAACCCGCAGACCGGTGAGCCGATCGAGATCCCGGCCGGCTACAGCGTGAAGGTGTCCGCGGGTTCCAAGCTGAAGGAAGCCGCCAAGGGCAAGTGAGCCCGGTGGTGCAGTAGCACCGAAACGCCGAGGGCGGCCGTCTCCCGCAGGAGACGACCGCCCTCGGCGTATATGGCGGGTACGGGCCGCACGGGCCGGGTACGGGCGGCTGCGGGCGCTCAGGCCACCGCGGCGGTCCCGCCGTCCGGCAGCGGCGGAAGCTCTATGTCCGCGCCCAGCCCCTGGAGCTTCGCCAGGAAGTTCTCGTAGCCGCGGTTGATCAGGCTGATCCCGTGCACCCGCGAGGTGCCCTGTGCGGCCAGCGCCGCGATCAGGTACGAGAAGCCGCCGCGCAGGTCGGGGATGACCAGGTCGGCGCCCTGGAGCTTGGTCGGCCCCGACACCACCGCGGAGTGCAGGAAGTTGCGCTGCCCGAACCGGCAGGCGCTGCCGCCCAGGCACTCGCGGTAGAGCTGGATGTGGCCGCCCATCTGGTTGAGCGCCTCGGTGAAGCCCAGCCGGGACTCGTAGACCGTCTCGTGCACGATCGACAGCCCCGACGCCTGGGTGAGGGCCACCACCAGCGGCTGCTGCCAGTCGGTCTGGAAGCCCGGGTGCACGTCGGTCTCCAGCGCGATGGCCTTCAGCGGGCCGCCCGGGTGCCAGAAGCGGATGCCCTCGTCGTCGATCTCGAAGGCGCCGCCGACCCGGCGGTAGGTGTTCAGGAAGGTCATCATCGAGCGCTGCTGCGCGCCGCGCACGTAGATGTCGCCCTCGGTGGCCAGCGCCGCGCTCGCCCAGGAGGCGGCCTCCAGCCGGTCCGGGATGGCCCGGTGGGTGTAGCCGCCCAGGGAGTCGACACCGGTGATCCGGATGGTGCGGTCGGTGTCCACCGAGATGATCGCGCCCATTTTCTGCAGCACGCAGATCAGGTCCTCGATCTCGGGCTCCACGGCGGCGTTGGTGAGTTCGGTCACGCCCTCGGCGAGCACCGCGGTCAGCAGCACCTGCTCGGTGGAGCCCACCGACGGGTACGGCAGCCTGATCCGGCAGCCGCGCAGCCGCTGCGGCGCCTCCAGGTACTGGCCGTCGGCGCGCTTCTCGATCGTGGCGCCGAACCTGCGCAGCACGTCGAAGTGGAAGTCGATCGGCCGACCGCCGATGTCGCAGCCGCCCAGGCCGGGGATGAACGCGTGCCCGAGCCGGTGCAGCAGCGGGCCGCAGAACAGGATCGGGATGCGCGAGGAGCCGGCGTGCGCGTCGATGTCGGCCACGTTGGCGCTCTCCACCCGGCGCGGGTCCATCACCAGCTCACCGGGTTCCTCGCCGCTCTCCACGGTCACGCCGTGCAGCTGGAGCAGACCGCGCACCACCCGCACGTCGCGGATCTCGGGTACTCCCAGCAGCCGGCTCGGCTCGCTGCCGAGCAGGGCGGCCACCATGGCCTTCGGCACGAGGTTCTTCGCACCTCTGACCCGGATCTCGCCCTCCAGGGGGGTCCCACCATGGACAAGCAGCACATCGGCGTCGGTCATGGATCTCGCGATCTTCTTCAGAAGTCGTACGGGCTTCGGCGTGCGCGGCCGCGGGTCTTTCGCCGCCGCGCGGGGAACCAAGAAGAAATGGTAATCCGCTTGACGGGTCCGCCTACCCGGCCGTTGACCCTCCGAACGGGCGCCGCTTGGGGGATCATGTGGACCATGACCGAGGTGCCCTCGCTCACCGGACGACTGCTGGTGGCCACGCCGAAGCTCGCGGACCCCAACTTCGACCGGGCGGTGGTGCTCCTGCTCGACCACGACGCGGAGGGGTCGCTCGGCGTCGTCCTGAACCGGCCGACGCCGGTCGGCGTGGGCGACGTCCTCCAGCCGTGGGCGGCGCTCGCGGTCGCCCCGCCGGTGGTCTTCCAGGGCGGCCCGGTCTCCCTGGACTCCGCGCTCGGCCTGGCCGTCGTCCCGGGCGAGCCGGGGGAGCACGGCGACGAGGCGATGCTGGGCTGGCGCCGGGTGCACGGCGCGATCGGCCTGATCGACCTGGAGGCGCCGCCCGAACTGCTCGCCGCGGAGCTGGGCTCCCTGCGGATCTTCGCCGGGTACGCGGGCTGGGGACCCGGCCAGTTGGAGCGGGAACTGACCGACGGCGCCTGGTACGTGGTCGAGTCCGAGCCGGGTGACGTGTCCGCGCCCGACCCGGAGAAGATGTGGCGGGCGGTGCTGCGCCGTCAGCGCGGCAAGCTCGCGATGGTGGCCACGTATCCCGACGATCCCTCTCTCAATTAGGCTTGACGGTTATGAGCACTCTTGAGCCCGAGCGCGGGGCGGGCACCGGCACACTGGTCGAGCCGACTCCGCAGCTCTCCCACGGTGACGGCGACCACGAGCGCTACGCGCACTACGTCCAGAAGGACAAGATCATGGCGAGCGCGCTGGAAGGCACGCCCGTCGTCGCGCTCTGCGGCAAGGTCTGGGTCCCCGGACGCGACCCGAAGAAGTACCCGGTCTGCCCGATGTGCAAGGAGATCTACGAGGGCATGCCGGCCGGTGGCGGCGGCAACGACAAGTCCGGCTCCGGCAAGTCCGGAAGGGGCGGCAACGGCTGACAGCGGCGCGTTCGGTGCGGCGGACGCGCCGGACGACGACGCGAACAGCGGTGAGCGCGTGCACTCTCTGGTCGGCCAGGGCCGATTCGCCGAGGCGCACGCGCTGATCAGTGACGCCTTCGTCGAGCGCAACGGCAGCGCGGGGTACCTGCTGCGTGCCTGGGTGCTCGCGCAGGAGCAGCGGCCCGCGGAGGCCCGCGACGCCGTCGACTGGGCGCTGGCGATCGCCTCGCCCGCCGAGGCCGGCGACGTCTTCGTGCTCGCCGGGGTGGTGCTGCTGTCGCTGGACGAGGCGCACGCCGCGCTCACCGTGGCGCTGCGGGCGACCGGGGCGGACCCCGACGGCTGGGAGCCGTCGGTGCTGCTCTCCGACGTCTACCGGCGGCTGGGCCGTATCCCCGACGCGATCGCGGCCGCCCGCCGCGCGGTCGCGATCGCCCCGCGCGAGGCCGAGGCACAGATCGCGCTGGCCCGCTCGCTGTCCGCGGGCCGCGGCGTGTTCGGGCGGATACCGCGCCGCAACCGTGCCGAGCACCATGCCGCGGCCGAGCGGGCGCTCGCGCTCGGCGCCGCCCCCGGTCAGCTCGTGGTGCCGCGCGGCGGCGCCGTGCTCGGCGGTGTCGGGCTGGCCGTCTTCCTCGGGGTGCAGCTCTACCGGATCGAGACCGGCGGGACCTGGGAACTGGTCGCCGCCGGGATCGTCTTCGGGGTCACCTTCGGGTTGATCGCGGTGCTGGCCGCCATGGGGTCCCGGCGCTCCGGGGTGAGTGCACGCACCCGGTTGCGCGGGGTCCGCGCCACCACCCGCACCGAGATGGTCGGCGACGAGTGGCTGTGGCGGATCGCCGCGGTGCAGGTCGCGACCGTACTGCCGCTGCCGGCGCTGCTCACCAGCGGGCTCGTCGCCGACCGGGCGTGGCGTGGCGCGCCCTGGCCGCTGTGGTCCGTGGTGCTGCTCGCCGTGGCCGGCCTCGCCGCGGTCTGCGCGCTCCTGCTGTGCGTTCCCTGGTGGTACGGCGAGATGTTCGCCCGCCGCATCCTTCGCTACGCCGGACTGGTCCGGCTCCAACTCACCGCGACGGGGCTGCTGATCGGCGGGACCCTCGCGCTTGCGGTGCGCGGGCGGACCTCCACCGACGCGTGGGCCCCTGTCGCCCTCGGGCATCTCCTCTGGACGGTCGGGGGGTGGCTCGCCGCGAGCATCTTCTCCGCCCGCCTCCACGTCCTGCGTCGCCGCGCCCTGTAGGACCCGCGGGCGCCCACCCACGGTGGTCCGCCGGGCACGAGAGAACCGTCGTATTGGTATATGCCAATCGGCAGGGCGTATTGCAGGATGGCCCCATGGACCTCATCCCCATCCCGAGTCACGCCACGACGTACTCCGCCGATGACGAAGTCTTCACGCTGCGGCCGGAAACGGTGCTTGCCGCCGGCCCGGGCACGGAGGTGGCCGCGCGGTGGCTGCGGGGCACCGTGGGCGCGGCGACAGGGCTGCCGTTGGCCCAAGGGGAGCCGTCCGGCGGGGGAGTTGTGCGGCTGGCGGTGGACGAGACGGTACCGGGCGGCCCGGAGGGGTACCGCCTGACCGTCGACCCGGTGGGCGGCGTACGGATCACCGGCGCCGGCCCGGCCGGCGTCTTCTGGGGCGCCCAGACGCTCCGCCAACTCCTCGGCCCGGACGCCTTCCGCCGCGCCCCGCTGGCCGACCGCACCTGGACCGTCCCGGCCTGCCACCTCACCGACGCCCCCCGCTTCGGCTGGCGCGGCTTCATGCTGGACGTGGCCCGCCACTTCATGCCGAAGGACGTGGTCTTCCGCTACCTCGACCTGATGGCCGCGCACAAGCTCAACGTGCTGCACCTGCACCTCACCGACGACCAGGGCTGGCGGGTGGAGATCCGCCGCCACCCCCGCCTCACCGAGGTCGGCGCCTGGCGCGAGCGCACCAAGGTCGGCCTGCGCGAGTCCCCGCTGTGGGACGAGCGCCCGCACGGCGGCTACTACACCCAGGACGACATCCGCGAGATCGTCGGGTACGCCGCCGCCCGGCACATCACGGTCGTCCCCGAGGTGGACATCCCCGGCCACTCCCAGGCCGCCATCGCCGCCTACCCCGAACTCGGCAACACCGACGTGCTCGACACCAGCGCCCTTCCGGTGCTCACCAGTTGGGGCGTCAACCCGAACGTGCTCGCGCCGACCGAGGCCGTACTGCGCTTCTACGAGGAGGTGTTCACCGAACTGCTGGAGCTGTTCCCCGGCACCTTCTTCCACATCGGCGGCGACGAGTGCCCCAAGGAGCAGTGGAGCGCCTCGCTCACCGCGAAGGACCGCATCGTCGAACTCGGGTTGAGGGACGAGGACGAGCTCCAGAGCCGGCTGATCAGCCACTTCGACCGCTGGTTCGCCGAGCGCGGCCGGCGGCTGATCGGCTGGGACGAGATCCTGGAAGGCGGCCTGGCGGAGGGCGCCGCGGTCTCCTCCTGGCGCGGCTACCGCGGTGGAATCACCGCCGCCCAGGCCGGACATGACGTCGTGATGTGCCCCGAGAGCCATGTCTACCTCGACTGGCGGCAGTCCGACTCGCCCGACGAACCGGTGCCCATCGCGTACGTCCGCACCCTGGAGGACGTCTACCGATTCGAGCCGGTCCCGCCGGAGTTGACGCCGAAGGAGGCCGAGCACATCATCGGCACCCAGGCCAACATCTGGACCGAGGTGCTCGATTCGGTGCGCGCGGTCGACTACATGGTCTTCCCCCGACTGGCCGCCTTCGCCGAGGTCGCCTGGTCCGCGCTCGGCGCCCCCGCCGACCGGGACTGGCCGGGCTTCGAGGCCCGGATGCGCACCCACTACGCCCGGCTCGACGCCCTGGGCGTCGAATACCGCCCGCCCGGCGGCCCGCTGCCCTGGCAGCGCCGCCCCGGCGTCCTCGGCCGCCCGAGGCCCGGTTCGCCCCCGATCGTGTGACCGAACCGGGAAGCCGCCGCCACGGCACGCGGTGAGTCGACACCCTGGACCCGTATCGTCCCAACAGCCTTGAAGAGTAGCAATTCCGACACAGCGCCCGATCGTGATCCAGTCGTACGATCAACCCCGTGAGGGGCGGATCGGTACTTCGTGGACCCTCGCGTCGGACGCCCCGGAACATGTGCCAGAGTTGCCACGTCCGGGCTGTCAGCACGTACGGTACGGCTACCGCGTGACGTAGGTAGGCCGGGAAGGGGCAGCGGCGTGAGCACGTATGCACGGCAGGAGGCGGCGAACGTCACGCTGCCTTCCTCGCTCGACGAGGCGGTGGCCGCGCTGGCCGAGATGCCCAGTGCCGTGCCCGTCGCCGGGGGCACCGACCTGATGGCGTCGGTCAACTCCGGCCTGTTGCGCCCGGCCGCGCTCGTCGGCCTGGGCCGGATCAGCGAGATCCGCGGCTGGCAGTACGCCGACGGGGCCGCCCTGCTCGGCGCGGGCCTGACCCACGCCCGCATGGGCCGACCCGACTTCGCCGCGCTGATCCCCGCGCTGGCCGCCGCCGCCCGCTCCGCGGGCCCCCCGCAGATCCGCAACGCCGGCACCCTCGGCGGCAACATCGCCAGCGCCGCACCCACCGGCGACGCCCTGCCGGTGCTGGCCGCCCTGGAGGCGAGCGTGATCCTCGCCGGGCCGGAGGGTGACCGCGAACTGCCGGTCAGCCACCTGCTCACCGGCATGGACCCGCTGCGCCCCGGCGAGTTGCTCGCCTTCGTGCGCATCCCGCTGCTGCACGCCCCGCAGACCTTCCTCAAGGCCACCGGGCGCACCGGCCCCGGCCGGGCGGTCGCCTCCGTCGCCCTCGTCGTCGACCCAGCCCGGCGCCAGGTGCGCTGCTCGGTCGGCGCCGTCGCGCCCGTGCCACTACGGCCGTTGGAGGCCGAGCAGTGGGTGGCCGGACTGATCGACTGGGACGGCGAGCGCAACCTCGCCCCGGAAGCGTGCACCGCCTTCGGGGAGTACGTCGCCGCCGCCTGCATCCCCGATCAGCCCGGCGTCGAACTGCCGCCCGCCGCCGTCCAGTTGCGCCGTACCGTGGCCGCACTGTCCCGCCGAGCGCTCGGGAGGGCCCTGGCATGACCGACCAGCAGCCGAACGAGCGGGACCAGCAGGGCAGGCACGGTCCCGGCACCGCCGGCGCCTGGCAGCCGGTGCCCGGCGGCGGGGACTACGACCCCGACCAGACCATGCACGTCTCCTTCGCCGCCCAACTCCCGCCCGAGCCGCGCCCCGGCGAGGACCCGCTCGGCGCGCACGGCCCGGCCGGCCCCGGCTGGTCCGGCCACCCCGAGGGGGACGGCGGCTACCTGGAGGAAGGCGGCTACCAGGTCGGCCAGCCGCTGTACGCGCCCGGCCCGGACGACGCCGCGGCGTACGACTATCGGCCGCAGGAGCAACTCGGCCCGCACAGCGGGCACTTCGACCACCTGCGCGGCGGCCCCGAGCAGCCCTACGAGCACGGAGGGCACGCAGGACACGGGGGTTACGGGGGATACGACGGCGGGCTGGACGGCTCGGCCGGCGGTCACGTCGGCGGTCCAGCCGTCGGCGGGCACGACATCGGCGGGCACGACGGCGGCGGTCCTGCTGTCGGCGGTCACGACGGCGGTCCGGGCAGCACCGGGTCCGGCGCCGGCGGTTCGGCCGGCGACCACGACCCGGCCACCGCCTGGTCGATCCCGGTCATAAGGGAGGAGTCCGAGGCCGAGTCCGGCGAGTACTCACTCGGCGCCTTCTCGCCGTCCTGGGACCAGACGCCCTCGCCCGCACCCACCCACTCCTTCCCCGCCGGCATGTTCGGCCAGGGCGCCGCTGCCGCCGCCCAGGCGGCGCAGCAGCGGGCCGCGGCCGAGCGGGCGCGTGGCGACGCCGAGGCGCCGTCCGACCCCGGCAGCGGCCACTGGGAGATGCCGTTCACCGGTCCCGAGGGCGGCGACGCGGTGCCGTGGCTGCCCGCGCACGCCCCGGCCGCCGACGCGGCCTGGTCGGGCATCGTGGACGATCCGGAGGGCCCGCCTCCCGTGCCGTCCGCACCGTCCGTGCCGTCCGCGGCTGAGGGCGGCGAGCCCGGGCAGGACCGCCCCGCCGGCCACGACGGCGCCGCGGCCGACGAAATCCCCTACGCCGTACCGTCCTTCGACGAGCCCGCGGCCGTGGACGAGCCGACCGGATACGGCGAGGACGCCGAACCCGGTGATGCCCGGCCGGGCGGATTCGACAGCCACGGCGAACTCGCCGACCCCGCAGGCCCGGACGACGCGGCGGAGTCCGCGGCGGCGCTCGGCGTTGACGGCACGGCCGGCACGGCCGGCACCGACGACGTGCCCCACCACGACGGCGGCACCGACTTCGGTGCCGAGCCCGGCCAGGACGGCCTGGACGGCCAGGACGGCGCCCCGCAGCACGGCGACGGCGTGCCCGGCGACGCCGCGCCCGACGACCGCACCGACGCCGCGCCGGACGACTTCACCGCGCCGGACTTCGGGTCCGACGACACCGGTTCGGTCGACCTCGACCCGGCCGAGACGTCCGAACCCGCCGCGGAGACCCGCAGCGAGCACCCGCTCGCCTCCTACATGCTCCGGGTCAACGGCACCGAGCGGCCCGTCACCGATGCCTGGCTCGGCGAGTCCCTGCTGTACGTGCTGCGCGAGCGGTTGGGCCTGGCCGGCGCCAAGGACGGCTGCGAGCAAGGCGAGTGCGGTGCCTGCTCCGTACAGGTCGACGGGCGGCTGGTGGCGTCCTGCCTGGTGCCCGCGGCGACCGCGGCCGGCAGCGAGGTGCGCACGGTGGAGGGCCTGACCGTCGACGGCCGGCCCTCCGACGTCCAGTGCGCGCTGGCCGACAGCGGCGCCGTGCAGTGCGGCTTCTGCATCCCCGGCATGGCGATGACCGTCCACGACCTGCTCGAAGGCAACCACAAGCCGACCGACCTCGACGTCCGCCAGGCCCTCAGCGGCAACCTGTGCCGCTGCTCGGGTTACCGCGGGGTCCTCGACGCCGTCCGCTCGGTCGTCGCCGGGCGCGACACCGGCCGTGACCCCGACCCCGACGACCCCGCCGCCACGGGCCCCGACCCGGTCGCCGACTACGCGGCCCTGCACGACTGGGCCGTGCGCGCGCCCGAGGCGGTCTGGCG
>NZ_JACEGK010000116.1:0-16594 GCF_056859195.1 Streptomyces sp. NH27 | reverse complement strand
GGTGGAGTCCTGGTCGACCACCGACCAGGAACCGTCGGGCTGCTGGACCAGCACCGCGTGGTGGTGGGACACCCCGGGGTCCTCCGGCGAGCGGGACAGATCGATGTCGGGTGCCTCGCCGGTGCTGTGCCGGCGGCGCCCGATGGTGACCTGGTGCCCGGTGAGCGGCAGTTGCACCTCGGGGGAGTACGCGGGGAAGTACAACTGCTCGGCGTCCGGCCCGCTCCGGGCCATCATCGCGGTGAAGTACGCCCGGTCCGCGGCGACCACGGCCACCCAGCCGGCACCGGTGCCCGCCGCGGCCGACTGCGGCACCGGGTGCCCGACGGCGGCGGTGGCCGAAACACCCGGCCCGCCCGGTCCGCCCTGCTCACCGGGCCCGTTCGGCCCGTTCGGCCCGTTCGGCCCGCCCGGTCCGCCCGGTCCGCCCGGCGTCCCGATCACCGGCCCGCTGATGGGCACGCTGATGGGCCCGCTCGCCAGCCCGCTCGTCGTCGTTCCGCCCGACCCGGGCGCCGACCGCACCGACCCGGACGGCGGGTCGAGCAGGAAGTCCCCCGAGCCGGAGGTGACCGAGCTGTCCGGCACCGCCTCCGCCGGCCGGTTGATCTGCGACGGCCGCGATCGCTGCGACTCGTACCGCTGGTACGGCGGGAAGCCCGGCGAGGTCGGCTGCGGCGGCACCACGGTCGCCGAGTGCGTACGGAAGTTGTAGCGGCAGTGCTCGCAGAACAGCGCCGAGCCCTCCCGCGGCGTCCCGCAGTTCGGACAGCACTCGGCACCGCCCGCCGCCGGCTCGCCCGTGAACCCGGGCGGCGACGGCGACGCGGGCGGCGGCGAGACCGGCGAGGCCGAGGACGACGACGCGGAGGACGCCGGCCGCGACCCCGCGGCCGGTGCCGGGATCAGCAGGCCGCAGACCTCGCACCAGTCGGTGGCGCTGGTCTGGTGGCCGTTGGCACAGATCGGCATGGCGTCGGCTCCCCCTCCACCCGGACGGGCGGCTTCCAAAGGTTGTGCGCGAGCACTTTGTACCCGACAGTTACTTCTTCACGCGTACGGTCTTCGTCGACCGCGTCTCCAGGGTCATCTCGTCGGCGTCGGCGACCTTGGGCTTCAACCGCACAGTACCGTTCACCGCGTCCACCACGTCGACCACCTTGGCCAGCAGCTTCGCGGTGTCCTCGTTGCCCGAGGCGCTGGCCAGTTGCACCGCGCGGCCCAGCTTGGCAGTGGCGGAGTCCATGTCCCCGGACTTGCGTGCCTCCAGGCCCTGTTGGATCGCCTGCGCCAGTTCGGCCTGCCCGGTGTAGTGCGCGACCTGCGGGCTGATCCGGGTCGAGGCGGCCATGTCGTCGGTCCACAGCGCCCGCACCAGCCCCTGCGCCAGCACCTGCATGGTGCCGTCGGGCTCCGGCAGCACCAGCGACACCCGGGCCGCGAGCATCTCCTGCCCGACGACGGCCGGCGGCACCTTCACACAGACGTGGTAGTCGCGCGATTCGTCGCCCCATGACCCGGTCGGGTAGTCGCCGATCCGCGGCCCGGCCTGCGCGCGCCGCTCGGTGAGGTCCTCCACGGTCGGCGCGACCTGCTTCACGAAGGCGACCTCGGCGTTCTGCGGGGTCCACACCCGCAGGGCCACGTCCGCGACCTCCTTGCCCATCGCGTTCTCCATCATCGCCTGGAAGTCGGCGGCCAGACCGGCCGGATCGGCCACGATGTCCACCGATCCGAGCAGCGCCGAGGCGATCCCGGTGACCTCCTTGACCTCCCAGTCCGTGCCGACCCCGCGCGCGTCGCAGGTGAAGCGGCCGGAGCAGGCGTCCAGGGCGCTGTGCAGATCCTCCGGCTTCTCGTGCTCGTTGCGGCCGTCGGTGAGCAGGATGCCGTGCCGTATGACGACATCGGAGCCGGCCAGCAGCCGGTCGGCGAGCCGCAGCCAGGTGCCGATCGCGGTGCCGCCGCCCGCGGTGAGCTTGCGCAGCGCCTGCTTGGCCTGCGCGCGGGTGCTCGGATCGGCCACCGCCAGGCCGCCGTTGGCCGGGTAGACCTCACGGGCCTGGTGGGTGCCGGCCACCACCGCGAAGGACACCCCGTCGCGCAGCGTGTCGATGGCGACCGCGGTCGCGTCCCGCGCGTTGCGCATCTTCGTCGGCGGGTACTCCATCGAGCCCGAGCAGTCGACCATGATGACGACGCCGGCCGCCGCCGAGTTGCCCGGCAGCGGTCGGCCGCCCGAGGTGCCGCCGCCGGTCGAGGTCACCGTGACGATCGCGTTGACCTCGCGGCCGCCCTCGGGCAGGTACTCGTTCTGGTACACGTCCACCGAGAACTGCGGCACGTTCGACTTCGAAAGACTTGGCATCGCTTCCTGTGCTCCTTAACGCCATTGCTCGTCCGCCCCCTTGCCGTACGCGTCGCAGCGCGCCGCGTCGCGTACGGCGAGAGCTAGACGGAGGGGGATCCTGCCCGTGCGACGTCTGCCGGGAACGGCAGCACCGCGACCGTTACGTTGTCGTGGCCGCCGCCGTCGAGTGCCCGGCCGAGCAGCGAACGCGCGCTCGCCAGCGGCCGGGTACGGGCATCGACCGGCACCGCCTCGGCCATCTCCACGGCCGACTCGGCGTAGTTCCACAGCCCGTCGGTGCACACCACGATCACACCCGGGCCCTCCGGCTGGAAGGCCGCCACGTGCGGATCGACCTCCACCGCGTCCGCGCCCAGCCAGCCGGTGATCGCGTGCGCCCGCTCGTCGGCGTACGCCTCGGCCTCCGACATCAGCCCGGCCGAGACCATCCGCGCCGCCCACGAGTCGTCCTCGGTGAGGCGGGCGGCGGGCGCGCCGCGGTCGTCCGGAATCCAGTACGCGCGGCTGTCGCCGATCCAGCCGACGGTGAAGACCGGTCCGGTGATGACCGCGCTGACGCAGGTGCACGCCGGGGCGTTGTGGCGTGCGGTGTTCGGCTCCGGCGACTCCTCCTCGGCCAGCGCGCCCACCGCGTCGAACGCGGCCAGCAGTGCGTCGCGCATCGCGTCGTCGGGCGAGGTGCCGCGTTCCAGGGCGGCGAGCAGCGACTCGCTGCCGGCGGCGCAGGCCGCGGCGGAGGCGTCGTCGGGGCGGTAGGCGGTGGACACGCCGTCGCACACCACGGCCACCACGGCGGCGCCGCCGTCGGGCAGGGCGGCGGTGCCCAGCGTGAACGCGTCCTCGTTGCGGTGGTGCCGCAGGCCGCGGTCGCTGACCGCGGCCACGCCCTCCAACTCCTTCTCCTGGTGGTCGCGTTGGCGGGGCTGGGCGTGCCCGCAGTGCTCGCAGTAGCCGTCGTCGTCCACGCCGCCGAGGCCGCAGGCCACGCACACCGGGCCGGCTGAGGAAGCCCGGCCGGCCGCTCCGGTCCGGCCGGTCCCGCCGCTGGTCCCGCGGCCGGGCGCGGCGGAGGCGGCCCCGGTCCCGGTCCCGGTCCCGGCCCGCGCCGACTCGCCCCCGCCCACGTTGCCGTCGTCGCCGGCCGCGCGCGGGTCGGACGGTTGGGCGGTGAAGCCGAGCGGGAGGGTGTCCCCGGAGGAGCCGGTCCGCGGGGGAGCGAGCAGGAAGGCGCCGGTGGCGCTGTTCGCGGCATGCGGCTCGGCGTCGCGGCCGTTGCGGCGGTCCGCACCGTCGCCGGCGTCTTCGGAGGCGCCGGCGTTCGGCTCGGGCGCCGGCTCGGGTTCCGGCGCGGGCGGCGGCACGCTCAGGTCGCGCCCGCAGCGCCCGCAGAACCGGTCGTCGGGGGCCTGGGGTTCGGAGCAGCCCGGGCAGATCGTCGGGCGGGCCGCAGGCGCCGAGGGCGCCGACTCGGGCAGTGGTGGCATCGGTTTACACCCAGGTCCTGGGGCGGAAGCGGTTGGCCCGCTCCACCAGTTCGATCCTCGTACCGCCCTGGCGGGCCAGCCGGGCGAGCACCCGGTAGGACCGCTCAAGGCCGAACCGCAGTCCGCGCTCGTCCAGTTCGGCGCCGAGCACCAGCCCGGTCGCCGCGGTGCCCGCGCCGGTCCGGCCGGCCAGCACCCAGTCCAGCGCGCTGCCGTACACCTCCGTGGCGAGCTGCTCCCGACGGTCGTAGTCCAGGCCCTGCCGCTGGAGGTCCTCCACCTGGTGGGCCGCCGCGTGCAGGTCGGGCAGCAGCGGTTCGTGCGGCGCCCGGTCGCGCAGCCGGGCTCGTATCGCCGCGACCCGGGCGGCGGTGTAGTGGATGGACGACTCGGGCACCGACTCCAGGGCGCGCACCGAGCCGACCCGGTCGCCGGACTTCAGCAGCACCCGGGCCAGCCCGAAGGCCGCGCTGACGTAGCTGTGGTCGGTGCTCCACACCAGGCGGTAGTACTCGGCGGCGTTGTCGAGTTGCCCGAGCACCTCCGCGCAGATGCCCAGGGCCAGCTTGGGCGCGGACTCGCCGGGGAAGGCGTCGTAGACCGCGTCGAAGCTGAGCGCCGCCGTCGCGTGGTCGGCGGTGCACAGCCCGACCAGACCGCGGTGCCAGACCACCCGCCAGTCGGCGCCGTCGTCGCCGGACTCGTCGAGGCCGCGCAGCACCTGCTGGGCGCCGGCGGTGTCGTCGAGCTCCAGCCGGGCCCGCAGTTCGCGCAGCCGCTTCTCCACGGAGTCGATCGGCGCGGACTGGAGCGCGGCGACCATCTCGCCGGGTGCGGCGGCCGCGATGCCGGCCAGGAAGCCCGCGTTGGGGTCGGTGGGATCGATGTGCGGCACGGGCAGCGCCAGTACGGCCGCGGACGCGTCGAGCCGGGAGACGATCGGCAGGCCCGGGCCCCAACCGCCGCCCGCCGGCTGGCCGGTGGGCGCCGGCGGTGCGGCGGGCACGCCGGGCGGCGGTGTGGCGCCACCCGTGGTGGGCCCGAACACCCCGGCGGGCGCGGCCTGCGGCGCCTGCCCGGGAAGTCCCGCGACGGGCGGCGCACCCGACTGGCCGGGCGCACCCGCGGGCGCGGCCGGCAACGCCCGCGCGCCCTTGTCCCGTCTGGACCGCCGCTGTCCGTCCGGCGGGCGCAGGGCGCCGAGCTGCGAGGTGTCCCCGGTCACCGGCCGCACCAACTGCGTGTCCACTACGCGCAGTTCGGGGCCGAAGAGGGTGGACAGGGCCGGCCGCGGCGAGCCCGACTCCAGGGCGACGACCTCCCGCAGCACGCCGAGCAACTGGTCGGACATCTCCTCGGCCGAGGCGAACCGCTTGTCCGGGTCCGGGTCGGTGGCGCGTACCAGCAGCCGGTAGAACGACTCGTAGCGCCGGAAGACCTCGATCTTGTCCGGGTCGGGCAGGCTGTCCACGAAGACGTTGGTGTAGCCCTGGAAGTCGAAGGTCAGCACCGCCAGGGTGCGGGCGATGGTGTAGAGGTCGGAGGCGACCGACGGGCCGACCTCCGCGACCTCGGGCGCCTGGTAGCCGACCGTGCCGTATATCGCCGACTCGTTGTCGTCCATCCGGCGGACCGCGCCCATGTCGATCACTTCGAGCCGGTCCTCGGTCTGGATCGCGTTGTCCACCTTGAAGTCGCAGTACAGCAGGTTGCGGCTGTGCAGGTGGCCGAGCGCGTCCAGCGCCTCGATGGCGAACGCGATCGCCTGCGCGACCGGCAGCGGCTGGCGCTTGCCGTCCTGGGTGCGGCGCTCGTTGGCGATCTCCTTGAGCGACTTGCCGCCGACGTACGCCATCACGATGTAGCCGTCGAGGGTACCGGTGCGCTGGTCGAGGTGCTCGACGAAGTTGTAGATCCGGACGATGTTGGGGTGCTCGATCTCGGCGAGGAAGCGCCGCTCGGAGAGCGCGGCCTGGAGCGCGTCCTCGTCGCCGGTGTCGAGCAGGCCCTTGAGCACCACCCAGCGGTCGGAGACCGCCCGGTCCACGGCGAGGTAGATCCAGCCGAGCCCGCCGTGCGCCAGGCAGCCCACCACGTGGTACTGCCCGTGCACCACGTCGCCCGGGCGCAGCTTGGGCGTGAAGGAGTACGGGTGCCCGCACTTGGTGCAGTAGCCCTCGGTGCGGCCGGGGCGCCCCTCGCGGCTACGGCCGACCGGTGCCCCGCAGTCGCCCTTGCTGCAGAAGCGCTTGCGCTCGGGCACTTCGGGGTTCTCCATCACCGCGGCGGCCGGGTCGGGCCGCGGCACGGTCGGTACGGAGACCAGGCCGGCGCCCAGCTTGCCTCGGGTGGGGCCGGTGCCGGCGGCGCGGGTGCTGCGCACCGACACCGAGCGGCCGGTGGAGTTGCCGGCCAGCGACTGGGAGAGCCGGCCCGACACCGAACGGCGGGACGCCTGGGAGGTGGAGGAACGGGACGAACGGGAGGAGTGCGCCGAGGAACTGCCGGCCGAGGAGCGCCCGGAGTCCGCGCCGGAGCGCGCGCCGGGGATGGCCGCGCCGCCGGAGCCGCCGGAGCCGCCGGAGCCGCCGGAGCCGCCGGAGCCGGGTCCCGAAGCGCCGTAGCCGTAGCCGCCGTAGCCGGAGCCGCCCGCGCCTGCCGCACCCGCTGCGCCCGCCGCACCCGGTGTGGGTCCCACGGGTGCGGCGGGCGCAGCCACGGGCGCCAGCCCGCAGGTGCCGCAGTACAGGTCGCCGCCGCCCATGTCCTCCAAGGTCCCGTCGCAGCCGGGTCGCTGGCACTCGCTCACGGTGTCCCCCTCAGCCTTTCCCTGTCCCTGACGCCACTTCCGTACTGCTCCTGCTGCCGTTTTTCGCGCGCGGGCCCGGTCCGGTGTCCGGGACGGTCGCCGCGGTCATGCCCGTGTGCCCGCTCATGCCGGGCCCCGGCGATCGGTGGGGGTGCGCGGGGCGGTGCCCATTTCCGTGACCGCCTGCTGGTAGCGGCGTACGGCCCGTTCGGCCGCGCCCAGGTCGCACGGCGCGCTCCACAGCAGCCGCCGGGCCTGGTCGTACCGTTCGATCAGCACCGGGTCCTCGGCCATGCCGAGCTGGGCCACCTTCGCCCGGTACGCGTCGAGCCGGCCGCGCAACTCGGCGCGGACCGCCAGCGGCGCGGTCACCGCGGTCAACGACTCCCTGGCCCGCAGCAGTTCGTCGTCGGCGTGCCCCTCCAGGCTGTCCAGCAGCGGGGAGAGCCGGTGCCACTGCGCGGTCCTGGCGAACTCCTCGGCCGCGCCGAGCTGTTCGTGCAGCGCGGCGGCCGGGCCGCTGACCGCGGGCACGTCGGAGGCGAGGATCTTCGACAGCACCTCGACCCGGGCGCCGCGGGCCTCGGTGAGGGTGCGGTCGGCGCGGGACATCACGTCGCGCAGCCGCCCGAGCCGGTGTTCGGCGTCGTCCCGCACGTGCAGGACCGCCTCGACCTCGCGGCGGATCTCCTCCAGCCGCCGCCCGGCGTCGTCGTAGCGCGAGGTGTCGGGGCGGCCGGGGGCCGGGCGCGGGTTCCAGAAGGCCAGCGGGTCGGAGACCGAACGGCCCCGAAGCTGCGCCAACTCCTCGGCCAGCGACTCCAGTTCGTCACCGGCGGGGTGCCCGCCCGGGCGGACGCCGACCGAGTGCGCCAGCGAGCGGACCCGCTGTGTCTCGGCGGCCAGCAGGTCGATCCTGGCCGGCAGCGCGGACCACACCGCGTCGGCGGCGGACACCGTCTCCATGGCCTGGTCGTACCAGGTGTTCATCCGCCGGACCAGCTCGTCCAGGCTCATCTGCTCGGTGGCGCGGGCCGGTCCGGTCAGCGAACGCTCGTGGTCCGGCACGGTGCCGCCCAGCACGATGATCCCGTCGCCGCGCAACAGCTCGGTGAGCCGGGCGAGTTCGGTCTGGGTCGGCCAGCGGCGGCGGGCCCGCAGCTCGCGGGCGTCGGTCAGGGCGCCGGTGTACGCCTCGAAGTGCGCCCACAGTGCGGTGATCGCCGTGTCGGTGCGCTGCCACCGCTCCTTGGTGATGCCGGTCAGCTCGGCGCCTTCGAGCAGCCTGCGCCCGGAGTGGTCCTGGAGGGCGAGCAGGGAGGTCTCGACGGCTTCGTGCTCGGTGCCGAGTCGCTCCAGCGCAAGATCGACGTCCTCCCGGCCCATCACCGGTCCGGATGCTCCCGCGACCGCCATCACACCCTCTTCCCGTAGGCCGTGCTCTTCCTGCCTGCCCTGCTCGTTGTGCCTGCCCTGCGTGCGCTGCCTGCCTTGCGTGCCCGTCCTGCCCTGCGTGCCCGTCCGGCTCGTCGTGCCCCGCGTTCACGCCGCGTGGGCGCCGTGTGGGCGCCGTGTACGGCGGAACGACCCTTCCCCTATTTGTACTTCGGGTCCGGCGGTCCTGTGACGTCCGGCAGGTCCTTGGCGAGCCAGGTCTGGTACTGGTGCATCCACTCGCTGTTCGCGCCGCCCGCCTCGTATGCCGCCAGCACCTGGTTGACCCGGCGCACCAGGTCCTGGTCGTCCAGGTTCATGGCCACACCGTACGGCTCCTTGGTGACCGGAGTTCCCACCAGGTGCACCGTCGGGTCCTGCGCGGCCTGGCCGGCGGCGAGCGCGTTGTCGGTGAACACCGCGTCGACCTTGCCGAGTTGCAGCAGCACCAGGCAGTCGAGCTGGTTGTCGACGGGGTAGATCTGCGCGCCGTGCGCGCCCCGCTGCAACTTGGCTTCCCCAGTCGAGCTCTTGGCGGTGCACACCCGCTTGTGGTTCAGGCTGTCGTCGTACCCCGTGATCGTCGAGTCCTTCGGGACCAGCAGTTGCTGGCCGGCCTCGAAGTAGGCGATGGAGAAGGCCACCTGCTTCACCCGGGCGCAGGTGATGGACATGGTGCGCACCACCATGTCCACCTTGTGCTGCTCTATGTCGGATACCCGCTTGTCGGTCGGCACGGTCAGGTACTGGACCTTCGCCGAACTGCCCAGGATGTTCTGGGCGATGGCCTTCACGATCTCGATGTCGAAGCCTGTGATGGCGCCGGTCTCCGGGTCGCGGAAGCCCCACAGGTAGCTGTTCTGGTCCACGCCGACGATCAGCCGGCCGCGCTGCTTGATCCGTTCCACGGCCGCGCCGTCCGTGCTGCCGGACGACGGCGACAGGCTCGCCTCGGGCGTGGTGCAGGTGTCGGCGTCGGTCGCGGCGGCGTACCGCACATGCGTGACCGGCCCGCCGTCCGCGGGCACCGACGTGTGCCCCGCCGCCGAGGTGCCGCCCAACGGCCCCACGCCCAGCGGGCTCAGCGCCGCCGTGACGGTCAGCGCGCAGGCCGCCGCCATCGTCGCGACCCCGCCCCATCCGCGTGCTGTACGGCTCACCGTGACCTCCCTGCTTTCCGCCCGGCCGGACCGACCCCGCCCTCTGTACGTTCGCACGCCGCTCACCGGTATTCCGACAGGCGCCGTCCGACGCCGATGAGTGCGGCGCCCGCGGCGAGCACGGCCAGCAGGCCCGCGCCGTACGGCAGCAGCGCCAGCGCGCCGCGGCCGTCGGTGGCGGACTGGTGGAACTCCTTCTGCTCCTGCGCGACGGCGTGGCCCAGGCTGGTGTCGACCGCGTTGAAGCTCTGTCCGGTGGTGCTCGTCACCGTGTTGCCGTGGCTGTCCTTCCCGCCGATCACCTCGGCGACCGCGGTGGTGTAGTCACCGCCGTCGTCGGCCGCGCGCTCGTCGGTGTGCCGCTGGCGCCACTTGCCCACGTTGTCGATCGCGGAGCGCACCGGGGCGCGGCCCGCGTCCTTGTCGGCAAGTGCGAGCGCCTTGGCCAACTCGCCGCCGCCCTTCGCGTTCGCGCCGGTGGTCCTGCCGGCCAGCGTGTCCATCTCCTGGGCGAAGCTCGTCTCGTACTGGTCGCCGGAACCGCGCGCGACCAGCGTCAGGTTCTCGTCGCCGCGGGCCTGGAGCACCGCGATCCGGGCGTTGTTGAGCACCTGCATCGACTTCGCGCCGTGCGCGTACGAGTCGTTGAGGTCGGTACGGGCCACGGTGTGCGCCGCGACCAGCCACAGCAGCACCACCGCGGACGCCGCCGTCGCGGTCAGCAGGCCCCGGTTGAACACCCGGTTGGTACGGCGGTAGTGGCGGCGCTGCGCCCACACCAGCGCGCCCAGCGCGACCACGCCCAGCGCCCACGACGCGTACGGCAGCGCCTTCGCGTCGGAGTAGTCGGAGCCGAGCCGGGCGTTCTCCGCCTGGTACAGCTTGTCGGCCGCGTCCAGCAGGCCGCCGGGCTTGCGCATCTGCGTGTCGGCGTACCGCAGGTAGGCGCCGCCCAGCGGGAGGCCCTGCCGGTTGTCGGCCTGCGCGGTCGCCACCAGCTCGGTGTACTGCGGGAGTTGGCTGTTCAGCGCGGCGATCTGGGTGCGTGCCTGGTGCGAGCCGGCGCTGTTCGCGGCGGCGTCGGCTATCAGCTTGGCGGCCTTGGTGATGTCGTTCTGGTAGCGCTCCGACACCGCCTTCGGCTCCTCGCCGCCGACCAGGAAGCCGCCCGCGACGGTGGCGTCCGCGTCCGCGAGGGAGCGGTAGATCTCGGCGGCGTTCGCGCTGAGCGGGGCGCTGTGGTCGATCACGTTGCCCGCGGCGGACTGCCGTTCGACGACCTGCCACGCGGTGACGGCGCCGAACGCGATGACGAGGACGGCGAGGACGGCACCGATCAGGCGGAGCCGGCCCGGTTCCGTGGTGGCCGCCGCGCGGAGCCGCGCGCTGGACTCCTTCCAGGCGGCCCGGAGCGGGGCGTGCGCAGAAGAGGGCAGGGGGTGAACCGGCCCACCTTGTTGTCCCTGCACCTGACTTGGTGCCGGCACTGGCACCGGTGCTGTGCCTGTGCCTGTCGGCGTCTGGGTCACGCACCCTCCCCACGAAACGGTCAGCTTGCAGCAGCAGTATGGCTGCCGCCGCCTACCTCTGCACACGCCCCCGGCGGCTCAGCGGTTCCGGGGCGCCCTTCGCCCGAGCCGCGCCCACCTCGCTGGACCGCGGGCCCAACCCCCGCAGTGGCTGCCCGCGGCTCCCGTGGCCGCCTCGCGAACGGGGCCGCTTCCATGTGCGGCTGTGGGCAGCGCGGTTGCCCGCGCCTCTTTGGGAGGCGCGGGCTCCTTCCGCGGCCGGACGGGGCAGCCCGGGGGCGGGGCGGCCTGACTACGCGTAGTGGGCGCGGAGGGTCGCGTGGGTGGCCGGTGGCGCGGAGGTGTGGTCGAGGCCGAGCAGGGCCGCCCCGAGCACCGGGGGCGCCGTGACGACGTGTGCGCGGGCCTTGGGCGCGGACGTGGCGAGCCCGGCGGTGATGCCGCCCATGAGCCGTGGATTGTTCGCCGCCATGACGCCACCCCCGAGGACGACGTCCACCTCGTCGTCGAGCAGGTCGAGCCGTCGCAGCGCGACCGTGGCGAGCGCGACGATCTCCTCGGCCTGCCGGTCGACGACGGACCCGGCGACCGGATCGCCGGCGTCGGCGGTGGCGAAGAGCACCGGGGTGAGTTCGTACCGTCGCACGTGCGGTATTCGTTCCAGGTGGAGCGCCTCGATCAGTTCGTACATCGTGCGCAGCCCGAAGTGCGCGGGCAGTGCCGTGGCGAGCGCGGTCGGTTCGCCGCGCCCGTCCTCCGCGCGCGCGGCGAAGTACAGCGCCTCCTCGGCCAGCCCGGACCCGCCGCCCCAGTCCCCGGAGATCTTCCCGATCGCGGGGAACCGCGCGGTGCGCCCGTCCGGCAGCAGGCCGACGCAGTTGATGCCGGCGCCGCACACCACGGCGACGCCACGCGGCTCCTCGACGCCGGCCCGCAGTATCGCGAACGTGTCGTTGGCGACGTACGTGCTGCGCGCCCAGCCGAGCGCGTGCACCGCCTCCTTCAACTGCTGTTCCTCGACCGGCAGATCGGCGTTGGCCAGGCACGCCGAGGTGTGCTCGGCCAGCGGCCGGCCGCCGCGCCCGCCCGCCGCGGGCAGCCCGGCGGCCGCGGCCGCGCGTTCCACCACGTCGGCGACGACCGCGACGGCCGGGTCGATCCCGACGATCGGCGGCTGGAAGCCGCCGCCGCGGGCGCTGCCCAGCACCCGTCCGTCGGCGGCGACCAGCACCACGTCGGTCTTGCTGTTGCCCGCGTCGATGGCCAGGACGCCACCGGGGACGAGCGGCTCCGAAGTCACGCCCACGCGAAGTGCTCCTGGTTGTGCGCGATCAGACGGTCCGTCAGACCTTCGGCGTAGTCGTACTGCCCGATCAGGGGGTGGGCCAGCAGGGCGGCGAACACCCGGTCCCGGCCGCCGCGCAGCGCCGCTTCGAGCGCCAGGTCCTCGTACGCGGTGACGTTGGCGACCAGGCCGGCGAAGAGCGGTTCCAGCGGCGGGACCGGCAGCGGCGTGGCGCCGGTGCCGTCGACGAGCGCGGGCACCTCGATGACGGCGTCGTCGGCGAGGAAGGGCAGGGTGCCGTTGTTGTAGGTGTTGACCACCTGCACGTCACCGCGCCACGACGGCGAATCGGTGCGCAGCAGCGAGGAGGCGAGCGCGACGGCCGCCTCGGAGTAGAACGCGCCGCCCCGCTTGGACAGCAGTTCCGGCTTCTCGTCGAGCGCCGGGTCGCCGTACATCTCCAGCAGTTGCTTCTCCATCGCGGCGACCTCGGCGGCCCGCGACGGCTTGGTGCCCAGCTCGCGTACCACCGCGTCGTGCGCGTAGAAGTAGCGCAGGTAGTACGACGGGACGACGCCGAGCCGGTCCACGATCCGGCGCGGCATGTGCAGGTCCTCGGCGATGGCGTCGCCGTGCTCGGCGAGCAGCTTGGGCAGCAGGTTCTCGCCGTCCGGGCCGCCCAGCCGTACCCCGCGCTCCCAGGTGAGGTGGTTGAGCCCCACGTGGTCGAGGTGCACCTGCTCGGGTGCCACGTCCAGCAGCCGCGCGAACTTCCGCTGGAAGCCGATGGCCACGTTGCACAGCCCGACCGCCTTGTGCCCGGCCTGGAGCAGTGCCCGGGTCACGATGCCGACCGGGTTGGTGAAGTCGATGATCCACGCGTCCGGCGCGGCCCGGCGCACCTGCTCGGCGATGTCCAGCACCACCGGCACCGTGCGCATCGCCTTGGCGAGGCCGCCCGCGCCGGTGGTCTCCTGGCCGATGCAGCCGCACTCCAGCGGCCACGTCTCGTCCTGGTTGCGTGCCGCCTGCCCGCCGACCCGCAGCTGGAGCAGCACCGCGTCGGCGCCCTCGACGCCCGCGGTCACGTTGTCGGTGGTGACGATCCGCCCGGGGTGGCCCTGCTTCGCGAAGATCCGTCGGGCGAGCCCGCCGACCAGCTCCAGCCGCTCCGCGGCCGGGTCGATCAGCACCAGTTCCTCTACCGGCAGGGTGTCGCGCAGCCGCGCGAACCCGTCGATGAGTTCGGGTGTGTAGGTGGACCCGCCGCCCACGACCGCCAGTTTCATCCCTTGACTCCTGTCAGGGTCACGCCTTCGATGAAGGCTTTTTGAGCGAAGAAGAAGACCACGATCACCGGGGCCATCACGAGAACGGTGGCCGCCATGGTCAGATTCCAGTTGGTGTGGTGGGCGCCCTTGAAGGACTCCAATCCGTAACTGAGGGTCCACGCCGCGGGGTTGGAGCTGGCGTAGATCTGCGGGCCGAAGTAGTCGTTCCAGCAGTAGAAGAACTGGAAGAGGGCGACCGCGGCGATCGCGGGGCGGATCATCGGGACGATCACCGTGAGCAGGGTGCGCAGTTCGCCGCAGCCGTCGACCTTGGCCGCCTCGGTGTACTCCTTGGGGATGGTCAGCAGGAACTGGCGCAGCAGGAAGATGGTGAAGGCGTCACCGAAGGCCATCGGGATGATCAGCGGCCACAGGGTGCCGTCCATGTGCAGCTGCTTGGTCCAGAACAGGTACATCGGGATGATGATCACCTGGGGCGGCAGCATCATGGTGGAGATCACCAGCACCATGATCAGGTTGCGGCCGCGGAAGCGGAACTTGGCCAGCGCGTAGGCGACCGGCAGCGACGACACGATGGTCAGCACGGTGCCGGCGACCGAGTAGACCAGGGTGTTGCGCCACCAGGTCAGGAAGCCCGGAGTGTCCCAGACGGTACGGAAGTTGGACCACTCGAAGGGGTGCGGCCACAGCGACCGGGTCAGCGCCTGGTTGTCGCTCATCAGCGCGGTGAGCACCACGAAGACGAACGGCAGCACGAAGAACGCGGCCGCGGCGATGCCCAGCGAGTGCACGCCGATCCAGTGCAGGGTGCGCCTGCGCCGGGCGGCCTTCAGGGCGCGGGGGTCGGGGGAGCGGTCGGTGCGGGGCAGCGACGCGCCGGGGGCGAGGGTGGTGTCGGTCATGTGCGTCATCTCGGGTCAGTCCTCCGCTGCCAGGAAGCCGTTGCGGCGCCGCATCAGCAGGGCCGTGAACGCCATCGCCAGCACGAACAGCACCAGGGCGACCACACACGCGGAGCCGTAGTCGAAGCGCTGGAAGCCCAGGTTGTAGACGAGCTGCGGCAGGGTCAGGGTGGACTTGTCGGGGTAGCCCGGCTCGAACTGCTGGCCGGAGTTGCCGATGATGCCGGAGGCGACCTTCCCGGCGACCAGTGGCTGCGTGTAGTACTGCATGGTCTGGATGACGCCGGTGACCACCGCGAACATCACGATCGGCGAGATGTTCGGCAGCGTGACGAACCGGAACCGCGCCCAGGGGCCCGCGCCGTCCAACTCGGCTGCCTCGTACTGCTCCTTGGGGACGTCGAGCAGCGCGGCCATGAAGATGACCATCAGGTCGCCGATGCCCCACAGCGCCAGCGTCGTGAGCGCGGGCTTGGCCCAGTGCGGGTCGGTGAACCAGCCCGGGGTGGGCATGCCGAGCCCGCCGAGGATGTTGTTCACCGGGCCGGTGCCGGGGTTGAGCAGGAAGACGAACGCCATCGTCGCGGCGACCGGCGGTGCCAGGTACGGCAGGTAGAACGCGGTACGGAACAGGCCCGCACCGGTCTTGATCTTCGTGATCAGCATGCCGATGCCGAGCCCGAAGATCACCCGCAGGGTGACCATCACGATGACCAGCCACAGCGTGTTGCGCAACGCCGGCCAGAACAGCGGGTACTGCGTGAAGACGTACGACCAGTTCTTCCCGCCGGTCCACGTCGGCGGGTTGAAGCCGTTGTAGTGCATGAACGAGAAGTAGACGGTGGACAGCAGCGGGTAGAGGAAGAAGACGGCGAACCCGATGATCCACGGGGAGAGGAACGCGAGGTTCCGCAGGGCGGCTTTTCTGCGCTTGGCGCGCAGCAGGGGGTGGACGGCGCTCATCACTTGGCCTGCGCGATGTCCTTGTCGACCTGCGCGTCGACGCCTTCGAGTCCGGACTTGAGGTTCTTGCTCTTCCCGGACTCGTAGGCGTACCCGAAGTCCTGCAGGGTCACCTGGTAGGCGCCGCCGTTGACGCTCGGCGGGGTGGTGGTGCTGCTCGGGTTCTGCGCGATGTCGATGAAGGTCTTGAAGCCCGGGTCCTGGTCGAGCTTGGGGGACTTCAGCGCGGCCAGCGTGGAGGGCACGTTGTGGATCGCGTTGGCGAAGGAGACGACCGCGTCGGTGTCGGTGGTCATGAACTTCACCAGTTCCCAGGCGGCGTTCTTCTTGGTGCTGGTGTCGGCGATGCCGACGATGGTGCCGGTGACGTAGCCCTTGCCGTAGCTGCTCACCTGGTCGTCGGGCACCGGGAACGGCGCCACACCGAGGTCGTTCATGCCGGCGTCCTTGGCCATGCCCAGCCGCCACTCGCCGTCGATGCCCATCGCGACCTGGCCGGTCTGCAGCGGGTTCTTAGCGCCGAACTCGTCACCGAAGGTGTTGCGGTACTTCTCCAGCTTGCTGAAGCCGCCGAGCGACTTCACCATGTCCTGCTGCCAGTTGAACATCGAGGTGAAGCCGGGGTCCGACGCGGTCTGCGCCTTGCCGTTGGCGTCGAAGTAGTGCACGCCCCACTGGGCGGCGAAGTGACCCGGGGTGGACTCGTAGCCGTGGAAGTTCGGCATGAAGCCGAGCTGGGAGTAGGAGTCGCCCTTGGACTTCGTCAACTTGACGGCGTCGGCCTTGAGTTCCGACATGGTCTTGGGCGGGCTGGAGATCTTGGCGGCGGCGAACTCCTTCTTGTTGTAGTACAGCCCGTACGCGTCGCCGAGCAGCGGCAGCGAGCACTGCACGCCGTTGTACTGGGTGTACTCCTGCATCGTCTTCGGGAACGTGGTCGCCGTGTTGATGTCGGACTTCTTCAGGAACGGCGAGAGATCGGTGAGCGCGCCGGAGGAGCAGAACTGGCCGACGTTGTCGGTGGTGAAGGAGGAGACCACGTCCGGGGCCTTGCCGCCGCCGGCCCGCAGCGCCTGGTTGATCTTGTCGTCGGTGATGTTGCTCTGCACCTTGACGTGGATGTTGGGGTGCAGCTTCTCGAAGCGGGCGACGTTGTCGTTGATCGCCTTCAACTCGTTGGGCGCGGACCAGCCGTGCCAGAAGTTGATGGTCACGTCCTTGCTGGCGTCGTCGTTCGCGCCGGAAGAGCTCTGGCCGGTACACGCGCTCGCGAGCAGGGATATCGCGGCGGCGGCGGCGACGGCCGCGGCCTTCGTCAGACGGGACACTGCGCTTTACCTCCGGGAGGTCGGGGTAGGGCTGGGT
>NZ_JACEGK010000115.1:0-16670 GCF_056859195.1 Streptomyces sp. NH27 | reverse complement strand
GGCGGCTCCAGGGGGCCTATAGCTTGATCATCTTGTTGTAGGGGCTCAGGATCCGCATCCGCGTGGACCCGAAGTCCACGATCGCCGCGACTCCCTCCTCGGTATCGGCCACCCGGCCGAGACCGTACATGTCATGGGTGACCAGGTCGCCGGCCGCGAAATGCTTGGGAGCCGGCGCGACCGGGGCCGTGAAAGGGCTGGTGGGCAGATGACGCTTCGGTGCTTGAGATTTTGTCATTGTGCCTAGTGTGCGCCCATGGGCATCCTGTTCGCGCCGGTTGTCCACACCAGATCCCCGGCACGGCGCAAACCTCGGCGGACGACAGCCGGCCGTGGTGGCCGAAAGGGCGAGCTCAGGGCGCGCTGTCCTGAGCGTGCTCGGCCTCTCCTTGCCGGTCCGTAGGAACGGTCAGCGTGGCGAGATAGTCGTCGAGCAGCGCGATCTGCCGTTGCGGCGCGAACGCGGCAGGGTCCAGGAGCGCCTGTACGACCAGGCCGAGGGCGAACGCGTGCGCTCCGGCGGCGATGCGGTCCGGGTCTCCTCGGCGTAGCTCGCCGAGTTCCTGCGCCTGGACCACCCGCTCGCGGAGGTTGGCGCGGCCGCAGGCGTACTTGCCGGCGTAGTCGTCGGTCAGGGCCGGGTCGGCGAGCGCGGCGCCCCAGGAGGAGACCCAGATGCGGTTGCTGTCGATGGCTGCTCCGGTCAGCGGGAGGATGTCCAGCAATGCGGCCCGTAGCCCTGCGACGCCCCGCTCCGGCGCACGGCGCGGGCGAGTCGCGGTGCGCTGTTCCAGGAGGTCGAGGGCGTACTCCACCAGGGCACGCTTGTTCGGGAAGTAGTGCGTCAGCAGACCGGTGGTCGCGCCGAGCTGCGCGGCGACGGCGCGCAGCGTGAGGCCGGTGAAACCGCGCGCGGCCATGACCTGCCACACCGCTTCGGAGACATCGCGTCGGCGGCTCTCATGATCTCCCTTGGTACGTGGCATGCACCTACGCTACATTCACACAACGTATGTTATGTAAATAGGGAGGTCGTCATGTTCTCGCTGACGCTGCGCAACGATGCCCGTCTCGCCCAGCTGGAGAGCCGGCATGCCGAGGAGTTCGCCGACCACCTGGACCGAGCCCGCGAGCACATCCGTCCCTGGGTGGGTCCCGCGTTCGTCACCATGGACGTCGACGGAGCGCGGGCCACGATCGCCCGATACGCGGAGCGTCAGGCCCGCGACGGCGCCCGCCTCTACGGCATCTGGCACCGCGGCGTGCTGGTGGGCGGCGTGATGTTCACCGACTTCCAGGCCGCCATGGGCTGTTGTGAGATCGGTTGCTGGCTGGAGCCCGCAGCCGAGGGGCAGGGCCTGATCACCCCGGCCTGCGGCGCCCTGCTGGATTGGGCGTTCGTCGAACGCGGACTCCACCGGGCCGAGTGGCACTGCCGGATCGACAACCACCGCAGTGCCGCGGTCGCCAAGCGCCTCGGGATGACCCTGGAGGGGGTGCGGCGCCAGGCATGGCCGTACGAGGGAACGCGGTACGACAAGCAGATGTGGGCCGTCCTCGCCCCGGAGTGGTCGGCCTCAAGGGGATGAATCGGTGGTTGTCGCTTGCGGTGACTATCCGCACCTCCTGGCCTCACCCGGGCTGGGGAGCGGTGGTCCAGCGGCGTTTGCGCCAGCTGAACGGGAGGATCTCGATGCGGCTTTGGACGGCGCCATCCCATTTCACGCGGACGCCTTGAGATGTGAGAACGTCGCATACCTCGCGGGCAACGGCCGCGCTGGCCCGCTCGCGCTTCGCGAGGTCGTCCTCGAAGGCGCCGAACGCCAGCATCAGACCTCCGCCCGCTATACCCGACTCAAGGTCTTGGCCATGGTAGAAGACCGCGCCACGTGCAGGAGTTGACCGGGCCGAGCGGGCTTCGTACGCCTCGGTCCAACCGTCGGAGAGCGTTTCGCCCGCGTTCTGAAGTGCGACGATGCCGAGTTCGGTCAGTTCGTCGAAGGCCCGGTCGATGGCGTCGTTCGTGCTGGGCTTGCGCCAGCGGGCCTCGCGTCGGCGGTGTTCCAGGAACAGTTGCGCAATGTGGCTTTTCAGCTCATTCCGTAGTGCCTCGTGCTCTGCTCCGAGTTGACGTGCCACCCATTTGTCGACCTCATCCTCGTTGTCGAACCCACCTTGGACCGCCAGCGCTATGCGCTCGCGCATGTATTGAATGTCGCCGTCATCAAGCATGCGGAGAGCGTATTGGGGCGATGGCAAAGTCGGGGTGATCTCCTGGATGTGCGGGTCACGGCGGTGTGATGATTCCCGTCGGGTGCGCGGCCGGACGCCGAGCGGGTCCGGATGAGCGGGGGCCGGGACGCAGAACCTCTGGGTCGAGCGGTGCCGCCCACCGCTCATACCGTGCCTGGTGAGGCGCTGGCGGAGGGTACGAGATTCGAACGCGCGAGGGGTTGCCCTCAACATGCTTTCCGGCTGGCGGCGCTCCACTTCCCGATACAACCGACAATGCGGTCGACGCAGCATGGCCCCCGCGCTCCCAGCAAGGTGGGGCGGGCTGCACCAGGTGTTGGACGGAACCTTGTGCCGTCAGTTGCGGGTGACGCTGGGTGGCGGGAGCCTACTCGGTCCCCGCCACCACGTCGCGTCATGCGTCGATGCGGGCGATCTTTCGGCCGGCCTTGAGGTAGAAGGTGGCTTCCCCGGCGGTGTCGGCCGCGTTGACGAGGGCGGACAGGGGCTGTTGGACGATGTCCTCGTCGAGTTGGGTGGTGTGCTGCTCGCCTTCCGGGGTCTCAGCGATGAGGCGGAGGCCGTTCTGGGCGGCGACGCGGCGGGCGGCGGAGTTGCTGGGGGCGAAGTCCAGGACCTGGGTGAGCAAGGTGATCACAGGGGCTTCGGCGTGCTCCTTGAGGGAGAGCGCCGGGAGGTTCTGGGTGTCGCCGAAGATCCGCTTGGAGAAGCGGGCGGCGAACTCGGCGCGGGCGGCTTCGGCGGCCTTCAGGCCGTGGAGAGCGGCGGTGACCTCGCCGGCGAGGATGCGCTTGACGGCCATGGGGTGTGCGGTGCCGTCGGCCACGCGACCGGTGACCGTGGCGATCTCCTCGTCGGTCCACTCGGTGAGCTGCTTGAGGTAGGGCTCGATGAGGTGGTCGGGGATGGACATCAGGCGGCCGAAGATCTCGTCCGGGGAGGAGGAGAGGCCGACGTAGTTGCCCTTGGACTTGCTCATCTTGGAGCCGGTGCCGTCGGTGCCCTCGATGAGCGGGGTGGTGATGATGACCTCGGGTGTCTGTTCGCGGATCTCCATGACCTTGCGGCACATCTGGAGGTTGAGGAGCTGGTCCACGCCCCCGAGCTCGACGTCCGCGCTGATGGCCACGGAGTCGAGGGCCATGACGACCGAGTAGACGAACTCGGCGACCGACAGGCCGTCGCCGGCGGCGAGGCGGTTGCGGAAGTCATCGCGTTGGAGGGTCATCGAGACCGGGACATGCGCCAGGAGGCCTACCAGTTCGGGGAGGCTGACCTTGTTCAGCCACTCGCCATTGAAGCGCAGGTCGGCGCGTGCGAAGTCGATGAACGGCGTGACCTGTTGCTGGTAGCCGCTGAGGTTGTGGGCGATGTCGGTGTCGGTGAGCGGCGGGCGCTCGGAGGAGCGGCCGGACGGGTCGCCGATCTTGGCGGTGACGTCGCCGATGATGAAGACGACGTGGTGGCCCATCCGCTGGAACCGCGAGGCGATGATGATCGGCACCGAGTGGCCCAAGTGGACGTCCGGGGACGTCGGGTCGATGCCGTACTTGACCACGAGCGGCCGGCCCTCCGCCTGGGCGGCGGTGATCTTCTCCGCGAGCCCGGACGCGGAGGGGATGACGTTGATCGCGCGGCCTTCGACCAGCGCGGCCTGTTCGGCCGGGGAGAGGTCGGACAGGTCCAGCGAGCGGCGGCTATAGGTCTGTTCCAAGAGCCGGGCGACCGTATAGTCCGCGGCCAGGTCCGATCCCTTGAGGATCTCCATGGCGCGGACTACGGACTCGCTGAGACGGCTCATGGCGTCGTTACGCTCCTGGGTCTGTCGGCTGGTGTGGCCAGCGGGTATGGGGAACAGGCGATTTTAGCATCGCGGGTATCGCGCCGCGTTTGCGTGATCACGTTGCGTTTTGCCGGGTGAGCGGCGGAGGGACCGCCGGGACCGGGCTGATGGCCAGTGCTGGTAGGGGCGGGGCGAGCGGACGGCCGCGGGACGTGACCCTGGTGCCGGCGGCAGATCTCGGGGGTGTCGTCTGTGGAGCCGTCGTCGATGACGAGGATCTCGCGGAGGGTGTAGCGGCCGGGTTCCTGTTGCAGGCAGCTGGTGATGGCGCGGTCGAGGTAGCGGCCGTAGTTGTGGCAGAGGATCACGCAGGAGATCCGGGGCAGCGGCGAGTTCGTCATCGGTTGCCGCCTTCGTAGAGTGCGCGGTGGGCGGTGAGGACCTGTTGGTGCTCTTGGGCGCGGTAGTCGAGGAAGTCGTGGTCGAGGCGGCGGGGGGTGGCCGCCGCACGGGCGGTCGCGGATTCCAGGGCGGTCAGGAAGCGTTCGCCGAAGAGGTTGGGGTGACCAGTGCTCCAGTCGACCCATTCGGGTTCGGGGATGGCCTGGCCGTGCCGTTGGTGCAGGCGGTGCTGTTCGGGGAGATGACCGACGCGGGAGCAGACCGGGATGAGGCCGAGGTCGAAGGCGAGTTCCAGTTGGCCGGAGTGGCTGCCCCAGAGGTAGGGGAGCAGCAGGAGGTCGCTGGCAAGGGCGGCCTCCACGACGTCGGCGTCGGTGGGGTAGGGGCGCATCGTGATCCGGACGCGCGGGTCCCGGCGGGCGGTGTCCGCGATCACGGGCAACGGGCTGGGGACGGCACCGGTGAAGTCGGCAGGGCTGGCGGCACGGAG
This sequence comes from Streptomyces sp. NH27, assembly GCF_056859195.1. Classification (NCBI taxonomy): domain Bacteria; kingdom Bacillati; phylum Actinomycetota; class Actinomycetes; order Kitasatosporales; family Streptomycetaceae; genus Streptomyces; species Streptomyces sp. NH27. The sequence continues at coordinate 11,742 of NZ_JACEGK010000115.1, read as the reverse complement.
GAGGAGATGGAGGGTGTGGGTGGGGTCGGTGGTGGCGAGTGACCAGTTGATGACCGGCGCGAGCTGGTCGCGGTTGGCGCGGGTGGCCCCGTAGAGGAGCGTGCGGACGCCGGCGTCGGGGAGCCGTTCACGGTGACGGAGGGCATCGGGCGGCACAACGTAGCCGTGCGGGATGACGGTGGCGGGAGGATTGGTGCCCAGCAGGTCGGCGAGGTCGGCGCGGGAGCCTTCGGTGAGGCAGACCCAGGGAACGTTCGCGGTGAGCAGCAGACGCAGGCGGGCGATGAAGGCGTCGGCTTTGCCGTCGTCGCCGCCGAGCATGGGGCGGGTGTCATGGGCGGTGAAGACCACGCGGACGCCGGCGCTGGCGCAGGTGTCGAGGAGGCGCTCCAGGACGGCCGGGGTCTCCAGGTCGATGTGGTGGAGGTGGAGGACGTCGAGCCAGTCCAGCGGTGTGCGGTCGAGAATCCAGGAGGCGGTGACGTCGGCGGGGACGACGAGACCGGGGCGGATCTCAGCGAACTCGGAGGCGTTGTTCAGGGTATGGATACCGAGGCCGCGCAGCTTGCGCGTGTAAGGGGTGCGGGCGGGCAGATGGACGACTCGGAGGCTGGAGATACCCGAGCCTGCGGGGGCGGTCATCGTCGGACCTTGGGCAGGGCGACGTGGTGGGTGGTGGCGTCTCCGAGGGGCCGACGGGAGAGGACGGGGTACGGCGCGGACGGCACGGGCGTGGTGGTCGTGGCGGACTCCTTCGGGCGCCTCACGGTTGGGGCCAGAGGGAGAAAATGCCGATCAGACGCTTCGTGAGCTCGCCTCGGAGTTCGCGCCAGAGGCGGTCGTCGGCGCGGCGGGCTTCGGCGGCGAGGTCGTAGGCGTGGCCATCGACCTCGGGGAGGCAGGCGAACATCTGGAGCAGGGCGGAGGCGTCGTCGTCCTGTCCAAGGCCGACATCGGCGGCGAGCAGGGCGCGGATGTCGCCGGGCGGCAGCGCGGCGGTGATGCCGGAGCCGGGGATGCTCTTGCTCATCTTGGGCACGCCGCCGAGGCCGGGGATCATCTTGGTGTAGATGCCGGAGAGGCGGTCGGCGGGCAGACCCCAGCGTTCGGCTCCGCGCCGGGCCAAGGCCACGTACTTGTGCTCGTCGACTCCGAGGGAGACCAGGACGTGGCAGTCCTGGGCGAGCAGGTGGACGAAGTCGGCGGCCATGAGGAGGGTGGCCTGTTTCATGCCGTAGGTGAGGTGGTCGAAGACACCGTGGTTGCGGTAGAGGCCGGAGAGGTCCTCCTCGGCCCAGCCGAAGTCGGCGTCGTCCAGATGGCGGGAGAGGAGGAACGCGGTGGCCAGGACGTCGGTGTTGCCCTCCTGGCGACGCAGGACGCCGCGCTGCTCGTCGAAGCCGAGGCGGCGCACGAACTCCTCGTACTGGTCGGCCAGTCTCCGGACTTCGGCCAGCGGGGTGCGTCGGGCGTTGTAGGAGTCGAGGTCGCCGAGCACGATCTGGACGTGCAGCCCGTGCCGCTGGAGTGTGACCGCGCGCAGGAGTTGGAAGACGGTCCCGGCGTGCGGTGGCCCGCCCAACCCGACACCGGTGGTCACGGTCGCCGGCTTCCCGTCAGCGACGGCGGCGGCGAACGAACGAGCCCCGGTGTGGCACACCCACTTGGTACGCAGGTCATCCGGACTCAGGTCGGCGAGCGGGAAGTCAATGGAGCCGAGGATGTGTTCGGCGTCCGCCTCCGGGGTGACACCTCCGCTGGCGGCAGCGGAGGTCTCGGGAACGATGCGCTCATAACTGTGGCGGGCGATGACGTCGTCGTAGTACGCGGAGTCGAATTTCACTGTGCGGTCACTTCCTTGTCCGAGGAGGTCGCGGTGGAGGTGTCGGTGGTGGAGCGCAATGCGAAGGCGCGGCGGACGAGGTGCTCGAAACCGTCGGCGAGGAGGTTGCCGAGGACGCTGTTGCGGGGCGCTGAAACGCTGCCGAGATCGACGGTGACGGTGCCGTCGGCCAGGACCCAGACCCGGAACGGATAGGTGACGTGGTCACGCAGGGCCGGGTAGCGGTCGGCGAGGAGGAGCCCGTTGGTGTGGAGGTTCGTCTCGAAGCCGGCGGCTCGGGCGTGCTGGAGGGCGGGCTCCAGGTGGTTGTCGTACGGCATGACGGGGTCGCCGCCGGTGAAGACGATCCGGCGGGCGTCCGACTCGGCGCGGACACGGTCGATGACGCGGCGGACGGTGGCCTCGTCGGTGCGCACGCGATTGCGTTCGCGGTAGCAGAAGCGGCATACGCCGGGCGAGCCCGGGGCCTTGGGCAGGTCCCAGGCGTTGCAGTCGGTGTTGAGGACCATGTGCACGATGCCGAGTTCGTCGCGGGTCAGCATGCGGTCATCTCCCAGTCGGTGGGCGGACCGGCGAGACGACCAGGGGCAGTGGCGTCGGGGGGCTGGCAGAGCGGCTCGGCCAAGTGGTCGTCGGGGACGCGGAGGAGGGCATCGATTGAACGCGCGGTGCCGCCGGTGAGGAAGACGAAACGGCGCAGGGTGTCCACGGCGGCACCGTCGTCCAAGACGGCGTGCGCGATATCCAGCCCACTGCGCAGCGTGGGGACGGAGCGGGCGGTCACCATCAACATGGCCGCGTTCAGGGCGACCGTATCCCGGACCGCTGTCGGAGCGCGGCCAGCAAGGAGGCCCACGACGGCGGCGACGTTCGCGTGCGGATCGGGGCGCTGCGCGAGCGACCCGACCTCGAACGGCACCACGGCGCCGGCGGCTTCGGCAACGGCGCGTCCGAACTCGTGGTCTTCCCGGCCGGCGGTCAGGCGGCAGACGCGGATGGTGCCACCGGGGATCAGTTCGTCGACCTGGCTGCCGGGAACGGGAGAGGAGTTGACCACGGTGACGTCGCCGAGGCCGAGCCGGTACAGCAGCCGCGCGGAGACCCCGACTGCGGGGTGGGACAGGCCGTAGACGAAGCTCTGGCAGGCCACCGGACTCAGCAGGGCGGGGAAGCCCAGGCTCAGGGCGTGCACGGCCTGGAAACGGCCGCCGTAGCGCCGGTCGAACTCCGGCACCTGGTTCTCGATGGAGAAGAAGCCGAAGCCGCACTCCGCTGCGATGCCCGCCATGGCCTGCGCCGATAAGGTCTCGCAGCGCGCGCCCACCAGGTCCATGAAGTCCCGTGAGCCGGTCTTGGAGGAGGCGCTGCGTGAACCGAGCTTCGCGATGTGCGCTCCGCCGGCCGCGGCGACCAGAGCGGCAGCCGAGCTGATATTGATCGTCTTGTAGGTCTTCTTCCCGCTTCCGGTGTAGCCGACGAGCCGCACCCCGGGCGGCGGCGCCAGGTACTCCCAGGACTCGCGGTCCAGCGTGCTGACGGCCCGGATCGCGGCCTCCACTTCGGCCGGACGCGGCCCGCGCAGGAGCAGGCCGGTCAGCACGCTGCCGAGCATCACGTCGCGGGTCGGGCCGACGGGCAGTCCGAGCACGTGCAGCAGACCGTTGTGGACCTCGCGTGGACTGATGTCGGCGGAGGAATTGACCTGGTGCACGAGAGCGGGAATGGGCACAGGCGGCGGCGCGGGGACGGACGATGACCGCATGCAAGCCTCCAGAGCGTGGTCAGCGGCGGGCAGTGAGCAGGACTTTGAGCGGGCGGTGCGCGGAATCGGGGTGGAGCGCGGCCAGGGCGTCGGGCAGCCGGTCAAGCGGGTAGCGGGCGGAGGTGAGCGCTGTGACCCACACGTTGTCCGTTGCTTGGGCGAGGAGTTGGAGGGCGTCCCGGAAGTCGTCGCGGTTGTCCGCGTGGCAGTGGGAGTACGAGCCCCGGACGGTGAGCGAGCGGCGGAACACCTCGCGCAGAGGGGTGGGGAACCGCACCTGCGGGGCATAGGCGTTCTGGACGAGGATCGTCCCGCCGTCCCGCGCCGCTTCCAGGGCCTGGAGCAGCGGAGCAGCCGAGTGTCCGGACGCGGCGTCGACCACCACGTCACACGTACCTGCTCGAAGCCCGGGTGCCGGGCAGACGGCGACACCGGTGTCGGCCAGCAGGGCGCGGAGCCGTTTCTCCTGATCCGGCCTGCGGGCGGCGATGATCACGTCCCACCCGGCTCGGGCCGCGCTGACGGCGGTGCAGATGCCCAGAGGCCCCGCACCGATGACTCCGAGTCGGTGCTCGCCGCTGGCCGCGGGGGTATCCAGTCGGCATCGCACGCCGTGCAGGGCGACCGCCATCTGATCGGCCAGGACGAATACCGCCGGGTCTGCCGGGCCGGACGGCAGCGGTATGGCGTTCTCTGACGGAACGCGGACGGATTCGGCCAAGCCGCCGGGTAGGTCCCAGCCGACGCGTCGCAGCCCAGGGCACAAATGGATGCGGCCGAGCGCGCACTCGGCGCAACTTCCGCAACTGACAAGGGGGTTGACCGCAGCCCAGGTTCCGGTGCGGGTGTCGATGCCGACGACCTCGTGACCGGGCACCCATCCCTCCGGGACAGGCCCGCACCAGGAGCTCGCAACAAGCTTCCCGGTGTCGCTGCCGCACAGGCCCGAGAACCGCACTCGGACCTCGGTCGTCCCGGCGTCCGCCGGTAACGCGATACGGCGCATTGCCGCGAGCCTCAGCGAACGGCTCGTCCCCGCTAACCGGGCTTCCCATACGAGCGTGCTGGTGTCGGTCATCGGACGCGCCCCCAAGGCGCGGCGCCGGACAGCCAGGCCGGCAGGCGCTCGACGGACGACAGCGTGACACCTCTCCAGACCGTCGCCTGGTTTCCGAAGACCAGTGCGTCAGCGCCACCCCGCCGTTTGACACGGACTGCCCGCATTCCGCAGCGCAGTGCGCCGAACAGCTCTGAGCCGCCGTCGTCGCCGCAGTAGAGCACCGAATCCGCAGGACATTCCAGACGCTCCAGCATCCGCGCGTACAGATGCCCGTCCGGCTTCACCGCTCGCTCGCGGCAACTGAACAGCGCCACGTCGAACCGCGGAGCGAGCACCGAGCGGCCCCACGCTTCGGCGATGTCGGGGGAGGCGTCGCTGAGCAGTCCCAGCCGCAGCCCGGACCGCCGTAGCGCGGCGAGGCTCTCCAGCACCGACGTTTCGGGGTGCAGCCTTTGGAGAGCAAGCTGCCGCAACGTGGACTCCAGTCCAGGGGCGTACCCGCTCGGCGCTCCGGACAGTTCGGCGAGGTGAGCGGCCACCTCGCCGGTGGTGCGCAGCGTCCCGTCATGCCGGGCTCGCCAGCTCACGCCGAGTGCTTCGTCGGCAGCCTGGTCCAGCACACGCAGTGCAGCGGCGATCTTCCGCACCGCCTGGCCGCGCTCACGGCTGTCCGGGGCGGGGACCAGCGTGCCGAAGAGGTCCAGGACCACGGCTGCGGGCCGCCACTCGGCTGGTCTCAGTTCCGGAAGCATGGTCGGTTGCGCGCTGCTACCGCTGATCGTCAGGGTCTTGTCCATCGATTTCCTTCCGTTGCCGGCTTGGCGACGGGTGGACTCAGGTGCACGTAGTACGGGTTGACTCGAGTGCTGCACCTGTCCGTAGCCCATGGGTGGGGCGGCCCTCGAAAGACTGCCTGCCGGAGCGCCTTCAGACGTAGGTCCTCGCGTCGCTCCCCCGTCGAATTGGCACCGAACCGGGCTACGCAACACCGGAGAGCCAGTCGGCCGCCGCCGCCGTCGGCTGTCGCACCCGTGCTGAACTCCCGCTGAACCGTTGCCCGTACGGCTCAGGACAGCCCGCCATAGGCTGCTAGCTTCTTCACCAACGATCGCGGGAGCTTCAGTGGGCACTGTGCAGCGGTGGTCAGGCCGCGAGGCGAAGGCTTTGCGTGAGGCATTACGTATGAGCGTCCGTGCCTTCGCAGCCCACCTCGGTGTCAGCGATCGGACGGTGTCCAAGTGGGAGGCCGGCGGGCAGCAGTTGTTCCCTGTGCCCGATTCACAAGCGTTGCTCGACACGGTCCTCGACCGAGCGGCCCCGGATTGTGTGGAACGTTTCCGGGAGCTTCTTGACGGGCCCGGCCGACGACGAGCGACCACTGCGGGAAGTTACGTCCTCGCGCCACCTCCGGAGCACGGTTTGGTCCACAGGTCCGAAGACTTCGACAACGTCGTCTCACTGCTGGCTGAGGCGGACGCCTCCGAAAGAGGCATGACCCTGGCCGTGTGCGGCCCCGGTGGTTTCGGAAAGACGACCCTGGTCACCCAGGTCTGCCAGGACCGAGGCGTCAGGGAACTGTTTCCCGAGATCCTCTGGGTCGAGACGGGGGAAGGATGCACCGCCGCCAGGGTGGTGGAGCTGATCTCCGACCTTTGCGTGCACCTCGACGGAAGTCGGCCGGCGCTCACCGATCCCGAGCAGGCCGGGTTCCATCTGGCCCGCGTCCTGCGGGAAAGGCGCGCGCTGCTGGTCATCGACAACGTTTGGTCAGCCGCGGACCTGGCCCCGTTCCTCCTCGGCGCGCCCGCCTGTACCCGTCTCGTGACCACGCGGAACATCCGCACCTGCCCCTCAAGCGCCCAAGTGGTGCGGCTGGGGCCGATGTCGGCGTCGGAGATCAGCGAACTCCTCACCCGCGCTGTCTCTCAGCTGACCCGCCCCGCCGCCGACAGGCTGGCAGGTCTCTGCGGCGGGTGGCCGCTTCTGGCAACGGTGGTCGGCTCCAACGTCTACTCCGACCTGGTTGCAGGAGCCTCGCCTGAACGGGCGGTCTCCGAGGTGGGTGAGGCGATGCACGCTCACGGGCCACAAGCCTTCGACGTGTGGGACGCAGACCAACGCTCCAACGCGATCGGCCACGCGATAACCGCCAGTCTGCGGAGCCTGGACGAGAGTGTCAGGATCGGCGGCGCTTCCGCTCTGCGTGAGCGCTACCTCTCACTGGCGGTCTTTCCCGCCACGACCCCCGTGCCACTGTGCGTGCTCACTCACTGGTGGAGCGCGTCCGACGGCTGGTCGGCCATCGCCGTCCGACAGTTCTGTCGAATCCTGGCCGACAGATCACTGATCAGCGCCTACCTGGCTGATCAGGACGCGGTGGTCCTGCATGATGTCTTCCGGTCCTACCTGAAGCACCTTGTCGGCGACCGGTGGACAACCCTGCACAGCTCACTGATCGGGTCATACCGAGGCGCGGGCGAAGGAGACTGGTCACAGTTGCCCGCGTCGCACTCGTACATGTGGCAGCAGTTGCCATACCACCTTCGCGAGGCGGGGCTCGATGACGAACTCGTGGTCCTGCTGTCCTCCACCTCGTACGTCGCGACGAAGGCCGCAGTCATCGGCAGCCAGTCCCTGGCGGCCGACTCCGTCGTCCTCCGATCCGTCGAGCCCTTCCAGGCCAAGTCCCATTCCCGGCACCGCGACTGGCACAGGGCCAGCACACTGACCGGTGCCGGCTACTTGCTGCACGGACTGCGAACGCCACAGGACATGGCCTCCACGCTGAATCTCGCCCTCGTACGGGCCGGAGATGCGCCGTCCGGCAGCGCCGAATCCGTCAACGGGGTTGGGTTCCAAGCCTCATGGGCTCGACCCACCGACGCGGAGCACGTTGGACGCGGCCACGTGGGAGCAGTCGTCTCGGTAGCGACCGCGAAGGGACTTGTCGCCTCCGCCGGGGAGGACGGTGCCGTTCGGATCTGGGACTACGCAACGCGCGAGCTGCTCCACGCGTTCCACGCCCATACCGGCTGGGTATACGCCACCGCGTTGACGCACGACGGCGAGGTCATGGCCTCAGCGGGCGATGACGGGTTGATTCGCCTCTGGCGCCCACGCACCGGGACGACTCTCGGTGTCCTAGCAGGCCACGATCGCCGAGTCCGTTGCCTCAGCTTCACACCGGACGGCCGGAACCTGCTGTCTGCGGCCGAAGACGGGCATGTGCACGTCTGGGACGTCGAACGGATGGTGCTCAGTCACAGCATGGCGACCTGCGGGACACCGCTGTGGACCGTCTCGGTCGATGCCACGTCGAAGGTCGTGGCGGCAGCGGGTGAGGACGAGTTCGTCCGCCTCTACGACCTTCCTACAGGTGTGCTTCTGGATGAGAAGCCAGGTCACCGTGACTGGGTTCGCTCGGTGGCCTTCTCCCCTGCCAGCGCGCTCCTCGCATCCGGTTCCGGGGATCGGTCCGTCGTTCTGTGGGACACCAGCACCAGACGACTCAACCAAGTTCGACGAGTAGGTGATCTTCCTGCTCGCGTCCGGTCGGTGGTCATCGACGGCCAGGCAGACCTGCTTCTCGCGGCGACCGAGGACGCTGTCATCCGGGCCTTCGATGTCAACGGACCGGTGGGCGAGATCCAAATGCCTCCAGGCATCGACTGGGTCAGGACCCTGACCTGCACAACCGATGGCACGGTCGTCGCTGGCTGCGAGGACGGCGCCGTCCGGGTATGGACGAAGTCCGAGCCCGACGGGTTGCACGCGATGACCAGCGGCGCGAACGCGGTCTGGTCCACCCACATCACAGCCGACGGTGTCCTCGGTGCTGTCGGCCACGGCGATGGCCGCATCGAACTGCTGAATCTGCCCACCGCCGTGCGGCACCGCGAACTGCTTGGCAGCGCAGGTCGCGTGTGGTCGGTGGCCGCTGGCGGGAGGTACGTCGCGGCGGCCTGCGGCGACGGCTCCGTCCACGTCTGGTCACTCGACGACGAAAGCTGGACGTTGCGGCTCAACAACGACGCCACCCGGAGCTGGAGCGTGGCTGTGTCTCGCACCGGTACTCGGCTCGCTGCCAGCACTGGCGACGGGCGCGTCCGATGCTGGGACCTCCCCTCCGGAACGCTGCTCTGGGAACAGCAAGCCCATGCAGGTCGCGTCAGATCAGTGGCACTTGACGCCGACGGAGAGTTGCTTGCGGCGAGCGGTGGCGATGGCACCGTGCACCTCTGGGACACACGTACCGGCCGCCACCTCAGCCGGTTCGTGAACCCCGGAGGCTGGGCGCGATCGGTCGCTCTCGACGCTGCGGGCTCCCGGCTCGCGGTGGGCTCGGGAACCGGCGAGATCCACGTTCGTGATGTCCGGACCGAGCAGTCCATCGGACACCTGGCCGGCCACGCAGGGCGGGTGCTCATGGTGGCGTTCTCCGAGCACCCTGATCATCTAGTTTCGGCGGCAGCCGACGGAACGGTCAGGGCCTGGTCGCTGAGCGGACAGTGTCAGCTTGCCGAGGTCCGTGCCGACGCGACGCTGCACTGTGCCTCCGCCGATCCGCGTACGGGTCGTGTGCTCGTCGGAAGCGCGGCCGGCCCGGCTTCGTTGCGCCTGAACCACGGTAGCCCCGCCGTTGACCACGCTGACGTCGGCCCGATCTCGGGCCCCGGTGGCGGCTGAAGAGGAAGAGCCTGAACATGCCCACCGCGCCCACGATCTTGAGCAATACCCCTGGCTCCTTTGCCTGGGGCGTCTTCCACGAGCGGCACCCGATGCTCGTCCAACAGGTGCTCGACGCTCTGCCGTACGGGCCGGTCGAGCAGGCGGCGGTCGAGGAACTCCTCGTCGAGAGCACCGACGGCGTGCTGGAGCCGCTCGGCACGAGCGCTCACGATCACCAGCAGTGGTTGGAGTGGGGCGCGGGCTTGTTCGGGCGGCCGTGGGGCGAGGCGCCGTTCCTGTGGGCCGAGAGTTACTTCTATCGCAGGCTGCTCGAAGCCACCGGCTACTTCCGGCCGGGGACCTGGCAGGGCATCGACCCGTTCGCGCCGTTCAAGAACGCCGAACTGTCCGGCCCGGCGGTCGCCGACGAGCTGGAGGCTCTCAGCGATCTGCCGCCCCTGTTTGCCGAGAAGCGGGCCGAGGTGCTGCTCTCGTCAGCGCTGTGGGGCAACCGGGCGGACCTCAGCTTTCAGATCACCGGATCGGCCGGGGACGCCCAACCCGCCGCCCTGGTCGCGGACGACAGCCCGCTCCTGTGGTCGACGCTCGCCGCTTCAAGCAGTCCGAAGGTCTGTGTCCTCGCGGACAACGCCGGTCGGGAGCTGCTGCCCGACCTCGTCCTGATCGACCACCTCCTGACCAGCGGGCTGGCTGCCGAAGTCGTCCTGTACGTCAAGCCCGCCCCGTACTACGTATCGGACGCGACCACCGCTGACGTCCTCGCGACGCTCGACCGCCTCCGTGCCCAAGCGGGCCAGGAGGCAGAACTGATCGGCCGCCGGCTCTGGCAGGCGATGAACAGTGGCACCCTCGTGATCCGCACGCACCCGTTCTTCTGCGCGCCGCTGCCCTTCCACGACATGCCGGCCGACCTCGTGGCCGAGTTCTCCGGCGCCACGATGTCGATCATCAAGGGGGACCTCAACTACCGGCGTCTCGTGGGCGACCGGCTCTGGGCCGCCACGTCATCGTTCGCCGCGAGGGTCAGCCACTTTCCGTCCCCCGTAGCGGCCCTGCGTACGTTGAAGTCAGACGTCATCGTCGGCCTCGACGGACCGGTGGTCGCCAGGCTGGACGCCACGGGGGAGCAATGGCGTACCAGCGGCAAGTACGGCCTCATTCAGGTCCACGCCGGGAAGCACCACCCATGATCTGCCTCGGCGCGGGCCACCTCGGCGTCGTACTCGTCGGCGTCGAAGTCGAAGTCCAATGGTCGATCCTCCGGGCGGGGAGTGTCCCAACCCGACCACTGGACGACATTCCCCACGCGCTGCACGACGACTGAGAGGAAGCCGCAGCATCCCCCGGTGCACTCCGGCTCGCCCAACTGCACACGTCGCGGTTCGGACGTCGCCCGAAGCGGACCGGGGAGCCCGACCGGCAACGCTTCCGCAGCCAGGGGCCCACGACCGCCCGGGCCGACCGCGTGCTCGACCACGTCCTCGCCGTTGACCCGGAAACGCAACTGGACTGAGAAGCGCGGCCCCGGCGGCAACACTGTGATCTCCAACCGATCGAACATCACGCCACCCTATGGCGACTGGCGCACGACCTGACAGCGATCCAGGAGAAGCAACCAGCTGTGAAATCCCAGGAGTTGCCGCCACGATCGCGATCAGTGCGCGGCGGGGTGGTCGTGGTCGTCGAGAACGGGGCTGTGGCGCTCGGCGAGCGGGCCGACCCCGAGATCTTCGCGCATCAGCATGCGCATCTTGGCGGCTGCCTTGCCGCGCGCCTCCCAGCGGGCGTGATCCTCCGGACTGCTGACAGCAGTGCCGTCGGCGTAGCCGTCGCAGATGCGTCGCAGGCAGTGGAAGACGTTGTTGGATGCCTTGACCACGGGTTGGGGCGCTATGAGCCACATCTGCTCGGACGCGATGGCGATGCCTGATTCCCGAAAGGCTTCGCGCAGCGCGAGCGCCCGCGCATCGTCGGAAGGGTGCTCCCGCCCGGCCAGGGCCCGCAGGGTCTCACCGAGTACCTTCACGGCGGTCGTGTACTGCGTGTAGATGTCGAGCCGCAGCCGAAGAGCTTCCTTGTCGTCCTCGCGCTTCCACCGGCTCCGATCCGCGATGAGGGTGGTGACGATGCCGATCGCGGCGCCGGCCAGGGTGGAGAGCAGTGGCAACCAGTCCATGCGGGCCACCTTGCGCCATCCCGTGACGGCCGCACCAGGGGTCTACGAGACCGAACCCGCACGCCGAGGAGCGGCATCCGGCCGTACAACCGGGTCCGGGCGATGGGCTCGTGGGCGTATTTCCGGTCACCGACCTTGTCGGTAACGATCGTTGGCGTGGCGGGTGGCCACGGCCGTTGGGTTTGGGGCTTGTTGATCGCTCGCTCCACGAT
>NZ_JACEGK010000114.1:0-16677 GCF_056859195.1 Streptomyces sp. NH27 | reverse complement strand
ATCTGGACCTGCGCCGGGTCCGCCAACCAGAAGTGGACGCTGCCCACCGGCGGCGGCACCACGCCACCACCCGCGAGCGGCGTCCAAGCGGTCGCCCCCTACCTCTACAACGGCTGGGGCAACCCGGACGGCAGCCCGCAGGCGTTCGCGCAAGCCCGTGACGTATGGCGCAACACCCCGGTGGACAAGCTGTTCCCGCCCACCGTCGACGGCAAGGACGGTGGGCCCGGCGGCGCCGACCGCTCCTGGACCCGGATCGGCGTGGCCGCGCCCACGGGCTGCGCGGGCGCCTTCGACCCGCTGCTCCGGCAGGTGTTGGCGCCGGCCGGCTGCGTACGCCTGCTGCGCGCCACGTACGTCGACAGCACCTCGACCACCGTCACCACGGTCGGCCTCCTCGTCGGCTCCGGCCAGGCGTCGACGATGAGCGCGCTCGCCAAGCGGTGGTCCGGGCAGCACCTCGGCGAACGGATCGACCTGCTGCCGAAGCCCGTCGCGTTGCCCGGCACCCCCGCCGCCCACTTCGGCGACCGCCAGCGCGGGAGTTGGGACGTGCGGGTCTCCGCCGACCTGCCGTTCGTGGTCTACGCCGTCAGCGGTTTCGCCGACGGACGCACCATCGCCCAGCCGCAGCCCGCGGACAAGGCCGACGCCCAAGGCGCCACCACCGCGCCCGCGCAGGCCGGTCTCGGCTTCGACGCCACCGGGCTCGCCTCCGCCGTCGACGACCACCTGCACACGGCCGTCACCGCCCTCCGCCACCCGCCGACCACCGGCTCGGAGCACCACGGATGAACCCCGCCGCCAAGCCCGCGCGTGCCGCCGCAGCCATGCGTACCGCCAGGCCCCCGCGTACCGCCAGGCCCGCCGCCGTCCGCGCGCTCGCCGCGCTCGCGGCAGCCGGTACGACGGTCGCGCTCACCGCCGCCCCCGCCGCCGCCGACAGCGCGCGCGCCTCCGACTGGGCCTTGTCCGCGCTGCACGCGCAAGCCGCGTGGCAGACCACCAGGGGCGCCGGCGTCACCGTGGCGGTGCTCGACACCGGGGTCGACCCGACCCACCCCGACCTCACCGGCCAGGTGCTCAACGGCAAGGACGAGGTCGGGTTCGGCGCGAAGCCCGGCGACAAGGCGTGGGCCAAGCACGGCACCGGGATGGCGGCGATCATCGCCGGGCACGGCCACGGCCCCGGGCACGGCGACGGCGTGCTCGGCATCGCCCCGCAGGCCCGCATCCTGCCGGTCCGGGTGATCCTCGAGGACAAGGACCCGCAGCGGCAGAAGGCCAGGACCAACCGCGGCGACGCCCTGCCGGCCGGTATCCGCTGGGCCGTCGATCACGGCGCCGACGTCATCAACCTCTCGCTCGGCGACGACAGCGCCACCGCGGCGCCGGTCGCCGCCGAGGACGACGCGATCCGCTACGCGCTGAGCAAGGGCGTCGTGGTCGTCGCGTCCGCGGGCAACGGCGGTGACGCCGCCGACCGTTCCTCCTACCCGGCCGCCTACCCCGGGGTGATCGCCGTGGCCGCGGTCGACCGGCACGGCGAGCACGCCTCCTTCTCCACGCACCGCTGGTACGCGTCGGTGTCCGCGCCCGGCGTCGAGGTGGTCATCGCCGACCCCGACCGGACCTACTACAACGGATGGGGCACCAGCGCGGCCTCCGCGTACGCCTCGGGGGCCGTCGCGCTCATCCGCTCCGCGGCCCCGAAGCTCAGCCCGGCGCAGGTCAAGCAGGTCCTCCAGGACACCACGCGGGACAAGCCGGCGGGCGGGCGGAACGACGAGGTCGGCACCGGGCTGATCGACCCCGCGGCCGCGCTCGCCGCGGCGAAGAAGCTCAAGCCCGCACCGGTGCTGCCCACGCCCGCGGCCTACCCGCACGCGTACTTCGCGCCCGGCCCGACCGCCCCGCCCGCGGCCGCCTCCTCTTCCCAGCTCCTCGCCAACGGCGCGGCCACCGCCTTCGCCGCGGTCGGCGCCGCGCTCATCGCGGTGGCGGGCCTCCTCTACTTCCGGGTCCGCCGCGCCCGCTGAGCGATGCCCGCCGCCCGGGCCGCCCGACGGGGGCACGGCAGGCGGCGGATAGGGTGCCGTCGTGGCGTTGAAGAATATTCCGGACTCCGGGTTCGCAGATGACGACGGGTCGGCGGACGCGGCGCTGGCCGAGGCGCTCGCGGCCTACGCGGCGGGCCGGGCCTCGGACGCGGACGTGGTGGCGGCGCTGCACGGGGCACGGCTGCTGGTCCCGGTCGTGGCGGTGCTCGGCGAGGTGGAGACCGGGCCCGACGGGCTGGCCCGGGAGAAGAGCAGCGACATGGCGGTGCCGACCATCCAGGCACCGGACGGACGGCGCGCGCTGCCCGCCTTCACCTCGACCCGGTCGCTGGCGAGCTGGCGCGCGGACGCCCGCCCGGTGGCCGTGCCGCTGCACCAGGCCCTCCAGGCGCTCGCCCACGAGCAGGCGGACACGCTGCTGATCGACCTGGCCGGACCGGTGACGTACGAACTGACCGGTGCCGCACTGCGCGCCGCCGCGGCCGGTCCCGGCCGCGCCGACCCGCTGGCCGACCCCGAGGTGCGGTCCGCGCTGCGCGCCGCCGTCGCCGCCGAGCCGGGCATCGCCCGCGCCCACCTCACCCCCGGCGGCCCGGGCACCGACGGGACCCTGACCCTGGTGCTCGCCGAGGGCGCCGACGTGACCGCGGCCGCGAACCGGCTGGCCGGTGCCCTGGCCACCGACGAGACGCTGCGCGCCGCGCTGCTCCAGGGCCTCGACCTGGCCCTTCTCCCGCCGTCCGCGACCCTCCCGGGAGAGCCGCTCTTCACCCGCTGAGCGCCGAGCCCGTGCCTTCGCCCGGGCTGGCGCCCGTGCCCGCGTCTACGCCCTCACCCGCGTCTACGCCCTCACCCGAGGATGCCGGTTCTGCCCGGGCCGCCCTGCTTTCCCGGACCTCGTTCTCCTGCACCTCGTTCTCCTGCACCTCGCGGTTGCCGGATCGATGCCGCATATGCCCCGAGATGTGCGATTCACCCATCGTGCCGACAATGCAAAGGCAGGGATTGATCATTTCGAGGAGGCCCGATGGACCGGCGAACCTTCACCGCGGCGGACCTGGCGAACTACCGCCCCACGGACACCCGCGCCGTCGTCTGCGAATTCGTGGGCACGCTCGCCCTCGTCTTCTTCGCGGTCGGTGCCGCGGTGCTGTCCGGCTCGTACATCGGCACCCTCGGCATCGCGCTGGCCTTCGGCTTCGTGCTGCTCGCCATCGCGTACGCGATCGGGCCGATCTCCGGCAGCCACGTCAACCCGGCGGTCACGCTCGGCATGCTGCTGGCCGGGCGGATCGAGCTGCGCCGGGCGGTCGAGTACTGGGTCGCCCAGTTCCTCGGCGCGATCGTCGGCGCCGCACTCCTGCTGCTGGTCGCCGAGCAGGTCCCGGGCTTCAAGCGGTACGGCGCGTTCGGCACCAACGGCTACGGCACCCGCTCGGCGGTCGGCATCAACATCTTCGGCGCGTTCGTCGCCGAGGTGATCCTGACCTTCCTGCTGGTCTTCGTGGTGCTCGCGGTGACGCACAAGATCGCCGTGGTCGGCTTCGGCGGCCTGCCGATCGGCCTCGCGCTGGCCGTGATCCACCTGGTCGGCATCCCGCTCACCGGTACCGGTGTCAACCCGGCCCGCAGTCTCGCCCCGGCGCTGTTCGCCGGCAGCCCCGCGCTGACCCAGGTCTGGCTCTTCCTGGTCGCCCCGCTGGTCGGTGCGGCGATCGCCGCGGTCGTGCACCAGACCACCCACCCGGCGATGACCGCGGCCAAGGCCGCCCGCGCCGCCGCCGTCGAGGCGGAGAACGCCGCCCGCACCCAGGAGGGCGGGGCGGCGTAGTCGCGCGTAGTCGTCAGGGCGCCCCGCTGTTGCCGACCGCGCTCGCGGCGGCGGGCCGGGGTGTCCGGGCGTCCTGCTGTCCGGGGTGCCGCCCGCAGTCCCTGCCGTCAGCCGTAGACCGGGCCGGTGAACTTCTCGCCCGGGCCCTGGCCGGGCTCGTCCGGCACCACCGACGCCTCGCGAAAGGCGAGCTGGAGCGACTTCAGCCCGTCCCGCAGCGGCGCCGCGTGGAAGGAGCTGATCTCGGTGGCGCCGGCGCTGACCAGCCCGGCGAGGGCCTGGATGAGCTTGCGGGCCTCGTCGAGGTCCTTGTGCTGCTCGCCCTCCTCGGCCAGCCCCAGGTTCACCGCGGCGGCGCTCATCAGGTGGACCGCCACCGTGGTGATCACCTCCACCGCCGGCACGTCCGCGATGTCGCGGGTCATGTCGTCGAAGTCGGGTGCCGCGGCGGGGGCGGAGGTGGGAGTGGAGGCCGGTGCGTCGCTCATGGCCGCCACGATATGCCCCGTCCGGCCGATTACGGCCTCGGGGTCTGCGCTGCTATGCTTGGTGAACGACCGGTCGGACATCAGCGTGTCCGGCCACCAAGTGGAGGCTCCGATCTCCCACCTGCTCGGCCTGCGGCCGACGGGTCCCCGGTCAGACGGCTTCGGTCGGCGCGTTGTGCGCCCGGCTCCCGCCGTCCGATGCGCCCCGCGGAACAACGCGGCGGTGCTCCCGGTTGTGAGGAGCCCGCCTGTGTGCCGTACGGGGCGTTTTTGACGTTCGGGCACGACGCACAGGGTAGTAGCAGAAGACGACCCAAGCGCGGCTGTCGGCCAGTCAGTCGCGTCGTGCAACCGAGGAGGCCCCATCAGCGCCGAGCCCCGCATCAACGACCGGATTCGCGTTCCCGAGGTGCGACTTGTCGGTCCCAGTGGCGAGCAGGTCGGCATTGTGCCGCTTGCCAAGGCACTGGAGCTTGCGCAGGAGTACGACCTCGACCTGGTCGAGGTCGCGGCGACCGCCCGTCCGCCCGTGTGCAAGCTCATGGACTACGGGAAGTTCAAGTACGAGTCGGCCATGAAGGCCCGTGAGGCGCGCAAGAACCAGGCGCACACGGTCATCAAGGAGATGAAGCTCCGGCCGAAGATCGACCCGCACGACTATGACACCAAGAAGGGTCACGTCGTCCGGTTCCTCAAGCAGGGCGACAAGGTCAAGATCACGATCATGTTCCGTGGCCGTGAGCAGTCCCGCCCGGAGCTGGGCTACCGCCTGCTCCAGCGGCTCGCGGAGGACGTCCAGGACCTCGGGTTCATCGAGTCGAACCCGAAGCAGGACGGCCGCAACATGATCATGGTCCTCGGTCCGCACAAGAAGAAGACCGAGGCCATGGCCGAGGCCCGCGAGGCCCAGGCAGCCCGCAAGGCGGAGCGCCAGGGCGACCACGGCCACGACGGCGACGACGGTGACATCGGTGACGACACCGAGACCGCTGACGACGCCGGGACCGCTGACGACGGCGAGACCGTCGAGGCGGAGGAGCAGGTCGACACGTCGGCCGACGCCGGCTGACACCGCGGCTGGAGAGGTACCCCGCAAGCCCCTTGAGGACCGGGCGGCTTCGGGTGGTAATAGCAGGACTGACGCTCCCCGTACGCCCTTGACCGGGCGCCCGGGAGGGCCAGCGACGAGGAGACCACGGCGCCATGCCGAAGAACAAGACCCACAGTGGTGCGAGCAAGCGCTTCAAGATCACCGGCTCCGGCAAGGTGCTCCGTGAGCGTGCCGGCAAGCGCCACTACCTGGAGCACAAGCCGTCCACCAAGACGCGCAAGCTGACCGGCACCGTCGAGGTTGCCCCGGCCGACGCCAAGAAGATCAAGAAGCTTCTCGGCAAGTGACCTGCGCGCCCCCGACCGGGGCGCGCGGTCCGATCCGGGACCCCCATCGCTTTCGGACCGCGTGACCAGTACCGCGGTCCCCTAGAAGGAGTTATCAAGTGGCACGCGTCAAGCGGGCAGTCAACGCCCAGAAGAAGCGCCGGGCGATTCTCGAGCAGGCCAGCGGCTACCGCGGCCAGCGTTCGCGCCTGTACCGCAAGGCCAAGGAGCAGGTCACCCACTCCCTGGTCTACAACTACAACGACCGCAAGAAGCGCAAGGGCGACTTCCGTCAGCTCTGGATCCAGCGGATCAACGCCGCGGCCCGTGCGAACGGCATCACCTACAACCGCTTCATCCAGGGTCTGAAGGCCGCCAACGTCGAGGTCGACCGCAAGATCCTCGCGGAGCTGGCCGTCACCGACGCGCCCGCGTTCGCCGCGCTCGTCGAGGTCGCCCAGAAGGCGCTGCCCTCCGACGTCAACGCGCCGAAGGCCGCGTGACGCTGCGCCGGGCTCAGCCGCTCTGACGGCGCGCCTGCCTTACGGGGTGCCCCTGTCCCACTGGGGGTGCCCCGTGCTGTCGGTTCCGGGACCACCCGCCGGTGGCCGGTTGCTCGCGCACCCCGCGCCCCTTGGGTTCTCGCGGTTCACCCTCACTGCGGGAGGAGCCGCACGAACAGGGGGCGCGGGGAACCGCGCGAGCAACCCACCACCGGGCGGTACTCGGCAGTGAGCAGGACCACCCCTTACGGCGCGAGGCCGTACCCCCCGCACGACGGAGAGAGCCAAGCCCGTGACCAGCCCACCCGCGGATCTGACCTCGTTGCGCTCGGCGCGGGTGACCGCCGCACGGAAGCTGGCCAAGCGCTCGTTCCGGGCGAAGGAGCGCCGGTTCCTGGCGGAGGGCCCGCAGGCGGTACGCGAAGCCGTCGCACACCAGGGTGGCCCGGAAGGGCGGACGCTCGTCGAGTTGTACGTCACGCCGGAGGCGGAAGAGCGGCACGCCGAACTGATCGCGGCTGCCCGCGCGGCAGGCGCGTCCCTGCTGCGAGCCACACCGCAGGTGATCGCGGAGATGTCGGACACCGTGACCCCGCAAGGGCTGATCGGGGTCTGCCGGTTCCTGGACACGCCGTTCGAGCACGTGCTGGCCGCGCGGCCGCGGCTGGTCGCCGTCCTGGCGAACGTCCGCGACCCCGGCAACGCGGGCACCGTGCTGCGCTGCGCGGACGCGGCCGGCGCGGACGCGGTGGTGCTCACCGACGCGTCCGTGGACCTGTACAACCCGAAAGCGGTACGCGCCTCCGCCGGCAGCCTCTTCCACCTGCCGGTCGCGGTGGGCGTACCGGCGGAGACCGCCGTGGCGGGCCTGCGGGCCCAGGGCGTCCGGGTGCTGGCCGCCGACGGCGCGGGGGAGCGCGACCGGGACGCCGAGCTCGACGAGGGCCGGATGCTCGGGCCGACCGCCTGGGTGTTCGGCAACGAGGCATGGGGCCTTCCCGAGGAGACCAGGGCGCTCACCGACGAGGTGGTGCGGGTGCCGATCCATGGCCGGGCCGAGAGCCTGAACCTCGCGACCGCCGCCGCGGTGTGCCTGTACGCCTCCGCCCGCGCGCAGCGCTCGCCCGCGGGGTGCCGCGGCGTCACCTCAAGCTAGTAGGGTGGCCGCCCTGGAGCCCTGAGAGGGGGGTGGCGGGGTTGGACGTAATGCCGCAGAACGGCATGCGCGGCGTGCCGGCGGGATGGGCCGTCTCCGCACCCGCACCCGCGCCCGGCAAGGAGCCGCCCGCGGTGCCGGCGGCGCGACCGTCCGCCGACCCGTACCAGTTGGGCATCGACCCCGACGACCTGCCTGACGGCCTGGTGGTCGCCGACGAGCAGGGCCGGGTGATCTGCTTCAACGCCGCGGCCGCCCGGATCACCGCGCTGCGCCCCGCCGACGTGCTCGGCCGTCCGATGGAGCAGGCGCTCCCGCTGGAGGACCTGGACGGGCGCCGCTGGTGGCAGCTGACCGACCCGTACGGGGGACTCGACATCCGGGTCGCGCAGCCCGAGCGGAACCTGCTGCTGCCCGGCGGCCGCGAGGTGCTGGTCTCGGCGCGGTACGTCCGGCAGCGGCCGCGCGGACCGGTGCGGCGGCTGGTGGTCACGCTGCGCGGCACCGAGGCGCGGCGCCGTACCGAGCGGTCGCACGCGGAGCTGATCGCGACCGTCGCCCACGAACTGCGCTCGCCGCTCACCTCGGTCAAGGGCTTCACCGCCACGCTGCTGGCGAAGTGGGAGCGGTTCACCGAGGACCAGAAGAAGCTGATGCTGGAGACCGTCGACGCCGACGCCAACCGGGTCACCCGACTGATCGCCGAACTCCTCGACATCTCCCGGATCGACTCCGGCCGGCTGGAGGTGCGCCGCCAGCCGGTGGACATCGTCGCCGCCGTCCGCCATCACGTGGACGCGCACGTCGCGGCCGGGCAGAGCGCCGAACGGTTCGCGGTACGGGTGCCCGGGCCGCTGCCGGCGCTGTGGGCCGACCCGGACAAGGTCGACCAGATCCTCGGCAACCTGCTGGAAAACGCGGTGCGGCACGGCGACGGGACTGTCACCATCGAGGTGACCCGCGCCGCCGGCATCGGCGGCCACGACCGTACGACGGAGGGCACGGCAGTCACCGTGAGCGACGAAGGCCCCGGCATCCCCGAGGAGTCGATGGGCCGCGTCTTCACCCGCTTCTGGCGCGGGAGCACGCGCGGCGGCACCGGCCTGGGGCTGTACATCGTCAAGGGCATCGTCGAGGCGCACGGCGGCACCATCAGCGTCGGGCGCGCGCCCGGCGGCGGTGCCGAGTTCCGATTTATTCTGCCCGTCGGGGCCCCCGCCTACCTGGCCTGAGCTTCTGCCGAAGCCCTTCGGCCCGGGTGGACCGCGGGAGAGCCGTCCCGACGGGCGCCACCGCCGGTAGCCGAACGGGACCGCCATGGCCGATAGACTCAGCCTTTGGCATGGGTCCGGTCGGGCAGATCCTCCCCCGGAGGCACAGCCTCGGGGTCACCGCCAAGAGCATCCGAATTCGGAACGGGAAGAGATGTCGGCACCGAACAAGTCGTACGACCCAGTCGAGGTCGAGGCGTTGCAGCCGGAGCAGATCGAGCGGATGCGCGACGAGGCGCTCGCCGCGATCGCGGCCGCCGCCGATCTGGACGCGCTCACCCACGTCAAGATCGCGCACGCCGGCGGCGGTTCGCCGCTCGCGCTGGCCAACCGCGAGATCGGCGCGCTGCCGCCGCAGGCCAAGGCCGAGGCGGGCAAGCGGGTCGGCCAGGCCCGCGGCCAGGTGAACAAGGCGCTCGCCGCCCGCCAGACCGAGCTGGAAGCCGAGCGCGACGCGCGGGTTCTGGTCGAGGAGGCGGTCGATGTCACGCTGCCCTACGGCCGGGTCCCGGCGGGCGCCCGCCACCCGCTGACCACCCTGGGCGACCGCATCGAGGACATCTTCGTCGCCATGGGCTACGAGGTTGCCGAGGGCCCCGAGGTCGAGGCCGAGTGGTTCAACTTCGACGCGCTGAACTTCCCGCCGGACCACCCGGCGCGCGACGCCCAGGACACCTTCTTCGTCGCCGGTCCGGACGGGGCCGAGCCGTCCGGGATGGTGCTGCGCACCCACACCTCGCCGGTGCAGATCCGCGCCCTGCTGGCGCGCGAGCTGCCGGTCTACGTGATCGCGCCCGGCCGTGTCTACCGCTCCGACGAACTGGACGCCACCCACACCCCGGTGTTCGCCCAGGTCGAGCTGCTGGCCGTGGACGAGGGCCTGACCATGGCGGACCTGAAGGGCACGCTGGACCACATGGTGGTCTCGCTCTTCGGCGAGGGCATGACGACCCGGCTGCGGCCGAACTTCTTCCCGTTCACCGAGCCGTCCGCCGAGATGGACATGCTCTGCTACGTCTGCCGCGGCGCGTCCGTCGGCAACCCCGACCGCCCCTGCCGCACCTGCTCCTCCGAGGGCTGGATCGAGCTGGGCGGCTGCGGCATGGTCAACCCGAAGGTGCTCATCGCCTGCGGCATCGACCCCCAAAAGTACAGCGGCTTCGCGTTCGGCTTCGGCATCGAGCGGATGATGATGTTCCGCCACAACGTCGAGGACATGCGAGACATCGTCGAGGGTGACGTGCGTTTCACCCTTCCGTTCGGGATGGAGATCTGATGCGGGTCCCGCTTTCTTGGCTGCGGGAGTACGTCGACCTGCCGGCCGGCACCACCGGCCGCGACGTCCAGGCCAAGCTCATTTCCGCCGGTCTTGAGGTCGAGACGGTCGAGCACGTGGGCGCCGGGCTGCAAGGGCCGCTGATCGTCGGCCAGGTGCTGACCATCGAGGAACTGGAGGGCTTCAAGAAGCCGATCCGTTTCTGCACCGTGGACGTCGGCAAGGCGAACGGGAGCGGCGAGCCGCAGGAGATCGTCTGCGGCGCCCGCAACTTCGCGGTCGGCGACAAGGTCGTGGTGATCCTGCCCGGCGGTGTGCTGCCCGGCGACTTCCGGATCTCCGCCCGCAAGACGTACGGCAAGACCTCGCACGGCATGATCTGCTCGGCCCGCGAGCTCGGCATGGGCGACGACCACGACGGCATCGTGGTGCTCCCGCCCGAGCACGAGGTCGGCACCGACGCGATCGGCCTGCTCGAACTCGTCGACGACGTCCTCGACATCGCGGTCACCCCCGACCGCGGCTACTGCCTGTCGCTGCGCGGTGTGGCCCGCGAGGTCGCGACCGCGTTCGGGCTGCCGCTGAGCGACCCCGCGCTGATCGACGTGCCCGGGCCCAAGGAGGGCGGCTACCCGGTGCAGGTCTCCGACCCGGCCGGCTGCGACCGCTTCACCGCCCGCACCGTCACCGGCATCAACCACGAGGCCCGCTCGCCGATCTGGCTCCAGCGGCGGCTGCAGAAGGTCGGCATGCGGCCGATCTCGCTCGCCGTGGACATCTCCAACTACGTGATGTTCGAGGTCGGTCAGCCGCTGCACGCCTACGACCGGACCCGGCTGACCGGCCCGATCGGGGTGCGCCGAGCCGAGGCCGGCGAGAAGCTGACCACCCTCGACGGCGCCGAACGAGTGCTGGACGCCGAGGACCTGGTGATCACCGACGAGACCGGCCCGATCGGCCTGGCCGGCGTGATGGGCGGCGCGCACACCGAGATCGCCGACTCCGGGGTCGATTCCGGCACCAGCGAGATCGTCATCGAGGCCGCGCACTTCGACCCCGTGACGATCGCCCGTACCGCCCGCCGGCACAAGCTCGGCTCCGAGGCGGCCCGCCGCTTCGAGCGCGGTACCGACCCGCAGGTGACCGCCGCCGCCGCGCAGCGCGCGGTGGACCTGCTGGTGCTGCTCGCCGGCGGCGCCGCGGAGCCCGGCGTCACCGACGTCGCGGTGCCCAGCGAGCCGCGCACCGTCGCGATGGCCGCCGACCACCCCGACCGCGTGGCCGGCACCAAGTACGGCCGCGAGACCGTGGTGCGCCGCCTCCAGCAGATCGGCTGCCACGTCACCGGCTCGGACGATCTGGTCGTCGCCGTGCCGAGCTGGCGGCCCGACCTCGCCTTCCCCAACGACCTCGCGGAAGAGGTCATCCGGCTGGAGGGCTACGAGAACCTGCCCTCCACCCTGCCCAAGGTGCCCTCGCAACGCGGTCTGACCGACTCCCAGTTGCTGCGCCGCCGGATCGGCCGCGCGCTGGCCGGCACCGGCTACGTGGAGGCGCCGACCTACCCCTTCCTCGGCGCCGAGGTCTTCGACGCGCTCGGCCTCGACGCGGACGACCCGCGTCGCCGCACCGTCCGCCTCGCCAACCCCCTGTACGACAACGAGCCCGAGCTGCGCACCACCCTGCTGCCCGGGCTGCTCGGGGCGCTGCGCCGCAACGACGGGCGCGGCACGCACGACCTCGCGCTCTTCGAGACCGGCCTGGTCTTCCACCCCAAGGACGGCGCCGGCACCCCGCCGCAGCCGCCGGTCGACCGCCGGCCCACCGACGAGGAGATCGCCGCGCTGGGGGCCGCGCTGCCGGACCAGCCGCGGCACGCCGCCGTCGTGCTCGCCGGTGCCCGCGAACCCGCCGGCTGGTGGGGCCCTGGGCACCAGGCCGGATGGGCCGACGCGATCGAGGCGGCCCGTACGGTCGCCCGCGAGGCCGGGGTCGAACTGATCCTGCGTCAGGACCACCACGCGCCCTACCACCCCGGCCGGTGCGCGGCCTTCTACGCCGTCGCCGCCGACGGCACGGAGGTGCTCATCGGGCACGGTGGTGAACTCCACCCGCGCGTCACCAAGGCGCTCGGAGTGCCCGAGCGCACCTCGGCGATGGAGGTCGACCTCGACCTGATCGAGGTCGCCGGGGCCGGCTACCGCCCGGCCGGGCCACGCGTGTCCATGTTCCCCGTCGCCACGCAGGACGTCGCGCTCGTCGTCGCGGCCGACGTGCCGGCCGCCGAGGTCGAGTCCGCGCTTCGCGAGGGCGCCGGTGAACTCCTGGAGTCCCTGCGGCTGTTCGACGTCTTCACCGGGCCGCAGATCGGGGAGGGGCGCAAGTCCCTGGCGTATGCGCTGCGCTTCCGTGCGCATGACCGGACCCTCACCGCGGAGGAGGCGTCCGCCGCCCGCGATGCGGCGGTCGCCTGCGCAGCCGACCGCACCGACGCGGTGCTGCGTAGCTAGAGACCCTCCCGGGTGGTGTGTTCCGTCGGTTCCGGGACCACCTACCCGGTGGTGGGTTGCTCGCGCAGTCCTCCCCCAGAGCTTTGCCTCGGCGGAGCCAGGGGGAGAACTGCGTGAGAACCCCCACCGGCAGGTGGTCCCGGAACCGGCAGGACGGGGAAACCCGGGGGGTCAGGGGTGCCCAGGATCGCGGAGGTATTGGAGGACTGCCAGCACCCGCCGGTTGTCGTCCGGCGCCGTCGGCAGATCCAGCTTCGTGAAGATGTTGTTGATGTGTTTGCTGACCGCGTTCTCGGTGATGACGAGGGCCGAGCCGATCCCGGCGTTCGAACGGCCCTGCGCCATAAGGGAAAGCACTTCCCGTTCGCGGGGCGTGAGCCGGGTGAGGGGTTCGTGGCTGCCGAGTCGCGTGACCATCGCGGCCACCACCTTGGGATCGAGCACCGTCGCCCCGCCGGCAACCTGCCGTACGGTCTCGACGAAGTCCGGCACGTTGCCCACCCGGTCCTTGAGGAGATAGCCGATCGCCCCCTCGCCGGACCGCAGCAACTCACGGGCGTAGAGCTGCTCGACGTACTGGCTCAGCACGACCACCGGCAGACCGGGGCGCCGTGCACGCGCCTCCAGCGCCGCGACCAGCCCCTCGTTGCTGAAGCTCGGCGGCATCCGGACGTCGACGATCGCGACGTCGACCTTCTCGCGGGCCAGGACCTCCGCCAGGGCCTCGGGATCGCCGACCGCTCCGGCAACTTCGAAGCCGTGGGCGGCCAGCAGCCGGGTCAGGCCGTCCCGGAGGAGGGCGAGGTCTTCGGCGATGACAACGCGCAAGGTACCTCCATCGCCACCCGGGTCGGGCCACCGGGCGGGCTGTCCACTGTGACGGTGCCGTCGAACACTTCCAGCCGGCGGGCCATCCCGCTCAGTCCCGTGCCGGCTCCGGGTATGGCGCCGCCGATCCCGTCGTCACCGACGACGACGGTCAGGGTATCGGCGCGGTGGTCGAGGCGGACCCACGCACGGGCGGCCCGGCTGTGCTTGACGACGTTGGCAAGGCACTCGGTGACCGCGAAGTAGACCGCCGACTCGACCGGCGCTTCGAGCCGCCCGGGCACGTCGGCGGTGACCTCCACCGGCAGCGCCAGATCGAGCGCGACCGCCTCGACCGCGCCGACCAGGCCCCGGTCGGCGAGGACCGGCGGCTGGATGCCCTCCATGACGGTGCGCAGCTCCTCCAGCGCGGTCAGCGTGGTGTCGCGGGCCTCGACGAGGAGTTCGGCCACGGCGTCCGGGTCGCGGGACAGCAACTCGCCGGCCAGCCCCAGGTTCATCGCCAGCGACACCATCCGTGCCTGCGCCCCGTCGTGCAGATCCCGCTCGATCCGCTTGAGTTCGGCTGCCTGCACGTCCAGTACGCCGCTACGGGTACGGCGCAGCGAGGCGACCCGCTCGGTCAGCTCCCGCTCCCGCTCCCGGGCCAACGGCAGCCACCAGGCGTGTGCGAGCAGCGCCAGCGCCACCACCGGGAGGGTGAACACCGGCCAGAAGAAGCCGCGGTCGGACAGCGCCCACACGGTGACGTCCAGCGCGACGTACACCGCGCTCAGCGCGGCCTGCACCCTGAAGGCCCGGCGCCGGCCCGACGGCCCGGCCAGCGCCCAGCGCAGCGCGCACTGTGTCGTGAGGTTCAGCGCCAGGCCGAACCACACCCAGCGCGGCCAGAAGTAGTGCGACGAGCCCGTCATCCACACGATCGTGGGGGCGAGCCCGAGCGGCACGGAGACTGCCGCCTGCCACCACAGCAGGACACCCCAGCCGGGCCGGCGGCGCCGGCCCAGCCGAAGGGCACCATGATCGGCGGTCACGACGCCGCCGCCCCCCGCAGCACCGCGACCGCGGGCGTGCGGGTGGTACTGCGGGCCGCGCCCAGCCCGGCGGTGAGCGTCAGGACGGCGACACCGGCCACCACGGCGAGGTAGATCCCGAGCGAGGAGTCGGGCACCGCCTTGTCGGTCACGGCCAGACTGTAGGGCACGACCGACAGCAGCGCGGCGAGCGAGCCGAACAGCACACCGGTGATCAGTGTCAGTGCGGTCTCCGTGCCGACCAGCCGGAGGACCTGCCGCGGGGTCGCGCCGGTCAGCCGCAACTGCGCGAACTCCCGGCGGCGCGCGGCGGTCTCGGCCACGATCAGGTTCACCAGCATCACCGCGGCGAACACCGCGAGCATGCCGACCACCACGTAGTTGAGGGTCGCGGTGCTCTTGTCGTCGGCGTTCATCGCCGGGTGCGCGGAGTTCCAGATCGCCTGCATGTAGAGCGTGCCGACGGAGATCGCCGTGCACATCACGATCGGCATCATCGGGGTTGCCGCCTGCTGGAGCCGGCGGCGTACGGCCAGCATGCCGAGCTGCTCGGGGGCGCCGAGGGCGCTCAGCAGCGGTCCCAGCACGGCGGTGGCCGCCCGCAGGATCACCGGCGCCAGCAGCGCGAAGCCGATCGAGGACAGGATCGCGCCCTCGGCCGCGACGGACTGCGTCTGGAGCTGCTTGCCGTCCATCACGGTCGCGGTCAGCACCGCGCAGGTCGCGCCGGCCAGCAGCAGTACCACCCCTGCGATCAGCCGGAACCTGCTGATCCGGCGCCCGCCGAGGGCGGCGGCGAGTTGTGCGTCGCGGACCCGGCGGCGGGCCGTGCGCCGCGCGGTGATCCAGGCCGCGACCAGCGCCGCCAGCAGGCAGCCGCCCGCGCCGACCGCGAGCGCGGCGGCGCCGAAGCGATAGCCGACGCCGTGCTGCACCTGGTCGGTGCCCTGGAGGATGTGCAGCAGTGCGTAGCCGCCGCCGTAGCCGAACGGGATCGCGAGCAGCACGCCGGCCGCGCCGACGAGCGCCACCTCGCCCACCACCAGCCGCACCGCCTGCCCGGGTGTGGCGCCCAGGCTGCGCAGCAGGGCCAGTTCGGAGGCGCGCTGCCGGGAGGCGACCGCAAGGGTGGTGACGACCGCGGACGCCACCACGATCGCGCCCCAGCCGCCGACCACCGTCGCCATGATCGTCAGCGTGCTCCGGTCGGTGCCGTGCACCCCCGGGCCGCCCGCGGTGTCGAGCATCGACGCGAACGCCATCAGGATCGCCGCGCCGAGGAAGACGGAGAGGAAGCTCGCCAGGAAGCCGCCGCGGCGGTGCCGTACGGAGGCGCGGGCCAGTCCGGTCGCCATCACGCCACCGCCTTCGGGCCGAGGGGGAACACGCGGGTCCGGTCGGCGTCGGCGTTCGCGGGCGTACGCGCGGCCCCGTCGGCGGCGTTCGCGGTCGCCCGCGCGTCCAGGTGCGCCATCCGCCGGGCCACCTCGGCCGCGTCCGGGTTCGGCAACTCGTCCACCAGCGCGCCGTCGGCGAGGAAGAGCACCCGGTCCGCGTAGGAGGCGGCCACCGGGTCGTGGGTGACCATGACCACGGTCTGCCCGAACTGCCCGGCGCACTCCCGCAGCAACGCCAGCACCTGCCGCCCGCTCGCGGTGTCCAGCGCACCGGTCGGCTCGTCGGCGAAGAGTACCGCCGGCCTGCTGACCAGGGCCCGGGCGATCGCCACGCGCTGCTGCTGGCCGCCGGACAGTTCGGCGGGCTGCCGCTCGGCGAGGTCGGCGATGCCCAGCCGCGCCAGCACCGCCGCGACCTCGCCGCGACGCGCCCGGCGGCCCGCCAGCCGCTGCGGCAATATCACGTTCTGAGCCACCGTCAGATACGGGATCAGGTTGTAGCTCTGGAACACGAAGCCGATCCGGGACCGGCGGAACCTGGTCAGCTCCGCCTCGCCCCCGCCCGGCAGTTCGTCGCCGCCCACCAGCACCCGCCCTGCGGTCGGCCGGTCCAGGCCGGCCGCGCACTGGAGCAGGGTGCTCTTGCCCGAGCCCGAGGGGCCCATCACCGAGGTGAACGTGCCGGCGGCCAGCGTCAGCGAGACGCCGTCCAGCGCGGTCACCGGCCGCCCCGCCCCCTCGTACACCTTCGTCACCGCCGACAGCCGCAGCGCCTCGCGGGCGCCTCCCCCCGCACCTTCCACACCGGCCGTCTCCGGGCCGACCCCGTTGTCTCGCATTGTCCCGGCCTCTCCTCGAACTCCCTGTTCCCGTCGAGTTCGACGCTACGGATCGGGGAAGCGGTGCAACATGAAGCCAGCATCCCGCTTTCGTACTACAGCTAACC
>NZ_JACEGK010000113.1:0-16710 GCF_056859195.1 Streptomyces sp. NH27 | reverse complement strand
CCCCACGTGAAGCCCTGGCTCTTCCTCGACGTCGACGGCCCGCTCAACCCGTACGCGGCCGGACACGGACGACTCCCCCGCGGCTACGCCCTGCACCGGCTGCGGCCGGTGCACTGGCCCGCCGACCTCCCCGACCTGCCGGTCTGGCTCGACCCCGGGCACGGCGATCAACTCGCCTGGCTGGCCGAGCACTTCGAGCTGGCGTGGGCGACCACGTGGGAGGACGACGCGAACACCCTGATCGGGCCGCTGATCGGACTGCCCGAACTGCCGGTGGTGCGCTGGCCGCAGGCGCGCGAGGCGCCCGAGGGCGGGATCTTCTGGAAGACCGCGCCGCTGGTACGGTTCGCCGACGGCCGGCCGTTCGCGTGGGTCGACGACGAGATCGGCGCCGGGGACCGGGAGTGGGTACGACACCACCATCCGGCGCCCGCGCTGCTGCACCGGGTCGACCCACGGCTGGGCCTGCGCGGTACCGATTTCGCGACGCTCGGCGAATGGGCTCTCACGCTCGGCTGACATCGCCGGTCGTTTCCGGGAACTGGCGGGCGGGTCCGAGCGTCACTTGCGGCAGGACTGGCGCGATCCGGAGGAGGCCCTGTGCTCGTCGGTGCGGTACGGCACGGGAAGGCGGCGGCCGCGGCCGGCGGATTAGTGCTGGTGGTGGCCGTGCTGGGGGCGGGCGGCTGCGCCGCTCCTCCCGGGACGGACGGCCACGGCCGGCAGGCCGGCGTCAGCACGCGGCCGGCGCCCGCCGACGCGCCCGGGCCGGCACCGGACCAGGCGGCCGCGCACGCCCCCGGGCTCGCCCCCGCCGACGACCAGTCCTGCCATCCGCTGGAGAGCTACCGTCCGCAGGGCGCGCTGCCGCAGCCCGGGCAGATGCCGGCCGGTTCCACGATGGCCGCGATCGTCAAGCGGGGCCGGCTGATCGCGGGCGTGGACCAGAACTCGTACCTGTTCGGCTACCGCGACCCGCTCACCGGGCAGTTGGACGGCTTCGAGATCGAGCTGCTGAAGCGGATCTCGACCGCGCTGTTCGGCTCGCCGGACCGTATCCAGTTCAAGACGATCTCCTCCAATGCCCGGCTCTCCGTGCTCCAGCCGGACCCGAAGACCCACCAGTCGTCCGTGGACATCGTCATCGACTCGATGACGATCAACTGCGACCGGTGGAAGTCGGTCGCCTTCTCCACCGACTACTTGGACGCGGGCCAGCGCGTGCTGGTGCCGAGGTCGTCGACCGCGAAGTCCATCGGCGACCTCGGCGGGCAGCGGGTGTGCGCGGCCTCCGGCACCACGTCCATCGACACCCTCAAGGCGCTCAAGAAGCCTTCGGTGGTGCCGGTGGCGGTCAAGGACTGGACGGACTGCCTGATGTTGATGCAGCTCGGCGAGGTCGCCGCGATCTCCACCGACGACACGATCCTGATCGGGCTCGCCGCACAGGACCCGAACACCAAGCTGATCGGTCCGCGCTTCACCAAGGAGCCGCACGGCATCGCGATGCGCCAGGACCAGACGGACTTCGTGCGCTTCGTCAACGGTGTGCTGGAGCAGATGCGGCAGAACGGTTCGCTGGCCGCGCTGGACAAGCAGTGGCTGGGGGCGAACGCGAGTTCCTTCGTGCCGCCGCCCAGCCCTGCCTACAAACCGGAGTGACCCGGGCTACTCGCCGGAGGAGCCCGGGCTATTCGCCGAAGTACCCGGGGCTATTCGCCGGAGGCACCCGCGCCGGTGCCTTCCTTGGCGGTCGCCCAGGCGTGCTGCGCGGCCAGGTCGGCCTTGACCTCGGCGAGTTGTACGGCGACGGCGGCGGGTGCGGTGCCGCCGCGGCCGTTGCGGGCGGCGAGCGCGCCCGGCACGTCGAGCACTTCACGCACCTCCGGAGTCAGGTGCTCGGAGATCTTCGCGAACTGCTCGTCGGTGAGCTGGTCGAGTTCGATGTCCTCGGCCTCGCACACCTTGACGCACTCGCCGGCCACCTCGTGCGCGACCCGGAACGCCACGCCCTGCCGGACCAGCCATTCGGCGATGTCGGTGGCCAGCGAGAAACCGGCCGGGGCCAGCTCCGCCATCCGCTCCCGGTGCACCGTGAGGGTGGCCATCATGCCGGTGAACGCCGGGAGCAGCACCTCCAGTTGGTCGCAGGAGTCGAAGACCGGCTCCTTGTCCTCCTGGAGGTCCCGGTTGTAGGCCAGCGGCAGCGCCTTGAGGGTGGCCATCAGGCCGGTGAGGTTGCCGATCAACCGGCCGGACTTGCCGCGGGCCAACTCGGCGATGTCCGGGTTCTTCTTCTGCGGCATGATCGAGGAGCCGGTGGAGAAGGCGTCGTGCAGGGTCACGAAGGAGAACTCCTTCGTGTTCCAGATGATGATCTCCTCGGCGATCCGGGACACGTTGATCCCGATCATCGCGGTGATGAAGGCGAACTCGGCGACGAAGTCCCGCGAGGCGGTGCCGTCGATGGAGTTGCCGACGCTGCCGTGCTCGAAGCCGAGGTCGCGGGCGACCGCCTCCGGGTCCAGGCCGAGCGAGGACCCGGCGAGCGCGCCGGAGCCGTACGGCGACACCGCGGTGCGCTCGTCCCACTGCCGCAGCCGCTCCGCGTCCCGGGACAGCGCCTGGGCGTGGGCGAGCACGTGGTGGGAGAAGAGCACCGGCTGGGCGTGCTGGAGGTGGGTGCGACCGGGCATCGGCGCGTCCGGGTGCGCCTCGGCGAGGCCGACCAGCGCGTCCTGGAGGTCGGCGATCAGGCCGCCGATGATCCGTGCGTGGTCGCGCAGGTACATCCGGAAGAGGGTGGCGACCTGGTCGTTCCGGGACCGGCCGGCCCGCAGCTTGCCGCCGAGGTCGGGGCCGACCCGCTCCAGCAGGCCGCGCTCCAGTGCGGTGTGCACGTCCTCGTCGGCGATGGTGCCGGTGAAGGTGCCCGCGGCCACGTCGGTCTCGAGGGTGTCGAGCCCGGCGATCATCCGGTCCAGCTCGTCGACGGTCAGCAGGTCCGCCCGGTACAGCACCCGGGCGTGCGCCCGGGAGCCGGCGATGTCGTAGGGCGCGAGCCGGAAGTCGAAGTGCACGGACGCCGACAGCTTCTCCAGCGCGGCGGACGGCCCGTCGGCGAACCGCCCGCCCCACAGCTTGAGGTCCGGGCCGCCGCTGCCGCCGTCGGCGGCGGTGCCGCTCACTGGTCCAGGTCCCGCTTGGCGGCGATCTTGCTGGACATGCCGAACAGCTCGATGAAGCCCTTGGACAGGGACTGGTCGAAGCTGTCGCCGGTGTCGTAGGTGGCGAGGTTGAAGTCGTACAGCGACTCGTCCGACCGCCGGCCGCTGACGACGGCCCGGCCGCCGTGCAGGGTCATCCGGATGTCGCCCGAGACGTGGCTGTTCGCCTCGGCGATGAAGCCGTCCAGCGCCCGCTTGAGCGGGGAGAACCACAGGCCGTCGTAGACCAGTTCGCCCCAGCGCTGCTCGACCTGCCGCTTGTAGCGGGCGAGTTCGCGCTCGACGGTGACGCTCTCCAGCTCCTGGTGGGCGGTGATCAGGGCGATCGCGCCGGGGGCCTCGTAGATCTCCCGGGACTTGATGCCGACCAGCCGGTCCTCGACCATGTCGATCCGGCCGATGCCCTGGGCGCCGGCCCGCCTGTTGAGCTGCTGGATCGCCTCCAGGACGGTCACTTCCTGGCCGTCGATCGCGACCGGGACACCCTGCTTGAAGGTGATGACGACCTCGTCGGCCTCCCGAGGGGCGGCCGGGTCCTGGGTGTACTCGTAGATGTCCTCGATCGGCGCGTTCCAGATGTCCTCGAGGAAGCCGGTCTCGACCGCCCGCCCGAAGACGTTCTGGTCGATGGAGTACGGGGACTTCTTGGTGGTCGCGATCGGGAGGTTCTTCGCCTCGCAGAACGCGATGGCCTTGTCCCGGGTCATCGCGTAGTCCCGGACCGGGGCGATGCAGTTCAGGCCGGGCGCGAGCGAGGCGATACCGGCCTCGAACCGGACCTGGTCGTTGCCCTTGCCGGTGCAGCCGTGGGCGACGGTGTCGGCGCCGTGCTTGCGGGCGGCGGCGACCAGGTGCTTGACGATGGCCGGCCGGGACAGCGCGGAGACCAGCGGATAGCGGTCCATGTACAGCGCGTTCGCCTGGATCGCCGGAAGGCAGTACTCCTCGGCGAACTCGTCCTTGGCGTCGGCCACCT
Source organism: Streptomyces sp. NH27 (assembly GCF_056859195.1). Taxonomy (NCBI): domain Bacteria; kingdom Bacillati; phylum Actinomycetota; class Actinomycetes; order Kitasatosporales; family Streptomycetaceae; genus Streptomyces; species Streptomyces sp. NH27. Next base: position 12,507 of record NZ_JACEGK010000113.1, on the reverse strand, counting down.
CGGCCTCGACGGCACCGCAGGCGATCGCGCGCTTGCGGATCACATCCAGGTCCTCGCCGCCCTGGCCGACGTCGACCGCCACGGCGATGACTTCGGCGCCGGTCTCCTCGGCGATCCAGCCGATGGCGACGGAGGTGTCCAGGCCGCCTGAGTAGGCGAGTACGACGCGCTCGGTCACGGGTCTCTCCTTACGATGCATCCACTGACTGGTATAAGTATGCACTCCCTCGTATGAAACGTCAACGCAGCAGGTCAGGGGGCACATACACGGAAGAACCCGCGCCCCCGAAGCCGACGGCGAAGGGGCGCGGGGAACCGCGCGAGCAACCGGCCACCGGGCCGCACCCGGGAGCGGACCGAAGGCCGCGGCGGCGGGAAGCCGCTACGCCTCGCCCTGCGCAAGCCTCAGCAGGTGATCCGCCAGCTTCTGCCCACCCGCGGGGTCCCGCGAGATCAGAACGACCGTGTCGTCGCCGGCGATGGTCCCGAGGATGTCGTAGACCTCCGCCTGGTCCATCGCGGACGCGAGGAACTGGGCCGCACCCGGCGGGGTGCGGACCACCACGAGGTTCGCCGACGCCTCCGCGGAGATCAGCAGCTCCGCGGCGAGCCGCCGCATCCGCTCCTCCTTGACCGACTCCCCCAGCGGCGCCTGGGGCGTGCGGAAGCCCCCTTCCGAGGGCACCGCGTAGATCAACTCACCGTCGTTCGTACGGATCTTGACCGCGCCGAGCTCGTCGAGATCCCGGCTGAGCGTCGCCTGGGTGACGCTCAGCCCGTCGTCGGCGAGCAGCTTCGCCAGCTGGCTCTGCGACCGCACCGGTTGCCGCCCCAGCAGGTCCACGATCCTGCGGTGGCGTGCGGTACGGGTCTGCGGGACTGCCTGGCCCCCGCCATGCGCTTGCGACTCGGTCATCGGTTGCGGATCTCCGTCATTCTGCCGGTCGGTCGGCCTGTGCGGCCCGGTACACCTCGTCGAGCACACCGGGCAGCGCCCGGAGGAACGCATCGGTCTCCGCGTCGCCCACGACGAGCGGAGGCGCCAGCCGCACCACGCCGGGAACGGCCGCATTCACCAGGAGTCCGGCATTCTGCGCCGCCTGTTCGACCTTGGCGGCCAGCGGCTCGGTGAGCACGATACCGATCAGCAGGCCCGTGCCGCGCACATGATCGACCAGCGGGTGTTGCAGCGCCTCCACACCCTGCCGCAGCTTCTCGCCCTGCCGCTTGACGTTGTCGAGCAGATCCTCGGCCACGATGGTGTCCAGCACGGCCAGCGCGGCGGCGCAGGCGACCGGATTGCCGCCGAAGGTGGTGCCGTGGCTGCCGGGGGTGATCAGGTCGGCGGCCGGGCCGAACGCGACCGCGGCGCCGAGCGGCAGGCCGCCGCCGAGCCCCTTGGCGAGGGTGACGACATCGGGCTCGACGCCCTGCGCCTGGCACTCGAACCAGCGGCCGGTCCGCCCGATGCCGGTCTGCACCTCGTCGAGCACCAGCAGCGTCCCGGTGGCCGCGGTGATCTCCCGTGCCGCCTGGAGGTAGCCGGCCGGCGGCACCACGACGCCGTACTCGCCCAGGATGGGTTCGAGGATCACCATCGCGGTGTCGGTGCCGACCGCGGCGCGCAGCGCGGCCACGTCGCCGTACGGCACGTGGGTGACATCGCCGGGCAGCGGCTCGAAGGCGGCACGCTTGGCGGGCTGGCCGGTGAGCGCGAGGGAGCCCATGGTGCGGCCGTGGAAGGCGCCCTGGGCGGCGACGACGTGGGTACGGCCGGTGAGCCGGCCGATCTTGAAGGCCGCCTCGTTGGCCTCGGCGCCGGAGTTGGCGAAGAACACCCGGCCCGGGCGGCCGGAGAGCTGGAGCAGCCGCTCGGCGAGCGCGATGGTCGGCTCGGCGAGAAACAGGTTGGAGATGTGGCCGAGCGACCCGATCTGCCGGGTGACGGCCTCGATCACGGCCGGGTGGGCGGTGCCCAGCGCGTTGGTGGCGATGCCGCCGAGGAAGTCCAGGTACTCCTTGCCGTCGGCGTCCCAGAACCGGGCGCCCTTGCCGCGCACCAGGGGCAGCCGGGGTACGCCGTAGCTGTTCATCAGCGCGCCCTGCCAGCGCTGGGCCAGCTCCTCGTTGCCGGTCACCGTGCTCCCCCTTCTGCGGACGTGTCCGCGGTTGCCGTGCCATCGGATTCGAAATCGGATTCGGATACTGCGTCGGGTACCGGGTCGGCATCGGGTGCCGGGTCGGGGACGACCATCGTGCCGATGCCCTCGTCGGTGAAGATCTCCAGCAGGATCGAGTGCTGCACCCGGCCGTCGATGACGCGGGCGGTGTGCACGCCGTTGCGCACCGCGTGCAGGCAGCCCTCCATCTTCGGCACCATGCCGCTGGACAGCTCGGGCAGCAGCTTCTCCAGCTCGGTGGCGGTCAGCCTGCTGATCACGTCGTCGCTGTTCGGCCAGTCCTCGTACAGGCCCTCGACGTCGGTGAGCACCATCAGCGTCTCGGCGCCGAGCGCGGCGGCCAGCGCGGCCGCGGCGGTGTCGGCGTTGACGTTGTAGATGTGACCGTCGTCGGCGGCGCGGGCGATCGAGGAGACCACCGGGATACGGCCGTCGGCCAGCAGCGCCTCGATGGCGCCGGTGTCGATCGCGGTGATCTCGCCGACCCGGCCGATGTCCACCGACTCGCCGTCGATCGTCGGGCGGTGCTTGACGGCGCTGATGGTGTGGGCGTCCTCGCCGGTCAGGCCGACCGCGAGCGGGCCGTGCTGGTTGAGCAGGCCGACGAGTTCGCGCTGCACCTGCCCGGCGAGCACCATCCGGACCACGTCCATCGCCTCGGGCGTGGTGACCCGCAGGCCCGCCTTGAACTCGCTGACCAGGCCGTGCCGGTCGAGCTGGGCGCTGATCTGCGGGCCGCCGCCGTGCACGACGACCGGCTTGAGCCCGGCGTGCCGCAGGAACACCACGTCCTGCGCGAACGCCGCCTTGAGCGAGTCGTCCACCATGGCGTTGCCGCCGAACTTCACCACCACGACCCTGCCGTGGTGCCGGGTCAGCCACGGCAGCGCCTCGACCAGTACCTGGGCCTTGGGCAGCGCGGTGTGCTTGCGCGGGGTTCCCCCGGGGCGGGGGTCGGCGTCGGTCACGAGCTGTACGCGCTGTTCTCGTGGACGTAGTCGGCCGTGAGGTCGTTGGTCCAGATCACGGCGGACGCGTCTCCGGCGGCGAGGTCAGCGGTGATGACGACCTCGCGGAAGCGCATGTCGACCAGGTCGCGGTCGTCGCCGACCGAGCCGGCCCGGCACACCCACACGCCGTTGATCGCGACGCTCAGCGCGTCGGGCTCGAACGCGGCGGAGGTGGTGCCGATCGCGGACAGCACCCGGCCCCAGTTGGGGTCCTCGCCGTGCACGGCGCACTTGAGCAGGTTGTTGCGGGCGATGGAGCGGCCCACCTCGACGGCGTCGGCCTCGGTCGCGGCGTTCACCACCTCGATCCGGATGTCCTTGCTCGCGCCCTCGGCGTCGCCGATCAGCTGCCGGGCCAGGTCCGCGCAGACCGCGCCCACCGCGTCGGCGAACTCGTCGTGCTCCGGGGCGACTTCGGACGCGCCCGAGGCGAGCAGCAGCACCGTGTCGTTGGTGGACATGCAGCCGTCGGAGTCGATCCGGTCGAAGGTCCGCCGGGTGGCGTCCCGCAGTGCCCTGTCCAAGGTGCCCGAGTCGACGTCGGCGTCCGTGGTGAGCACCACGAGCATGGTGGCCAGACCCGGTGCGAGCATGCCCGCGCCCTTGGCCATGCCGCCGACGGTGAAGCCGGACGGGCCGACGGCCACCGCGGTCTTGTGCACGCTGTCGGTGGTCTTGATCGCGATGGCGGCCTTCTCGCCGCCGTGCGCGGACAGTTCGGCCGCGGCCGTGCCGATGCCCGGCAGCAACTTGTCCATCGGGAGCAGCAGGCCGATCAGCCCGGTCGACGCGACCGCGACCTCGCCCGCGCTGTGCCCCAGCACCTCCGCGACCCGTTCGGCGGTCGCGTGCGTGTCCTGGAAGCCCTTCGGGCCCGTACAGGCGTTGGCACCACCGGAGTTGAGCACCACCGCGGTCACGGCGCCGCCCTTGAGGACCTGCTCCGACCACAGCACCGGGGCGGCCTTCACCCGGTTCGACGTGAAGACACCCGCGGCGGCCCGGCGCGGCCCGGTGTTGACCACGAGGGCCAGGTCCGGGTTGCCGTTCTCCTTGATCCCGGCGGCAACTCCCGCCGCCGTGAACCCTTTCGCTGCCGTCACGCTCACGCCTTGCTCCTGTTCTCTCCGCCCGCTCGGCACGAAGCCGCGGCCATCGTCGTCATCTGCCGCCCGGCGGCCTCGCGGACGTCGTTCACGGGGCCACTCCGATCGTGGAAAGTCCCATGCCCTCGGGAAGCCCGAGCGCGATGTTCATGCTCTGTACGGCGCCGCCCGCCGTGCCCTTCGCCAGGTTGTCGATCGCGCTGATCGCGATGACGCGGGCGGCGTCCTCGTCGTAGGCGACCTGGATGTGCGCGGCGTTGGAGCCGTAGACCGCGGCGGTCGCCGGCCACTGGCCCTCGGGCAGCAGGTGGACGAACGGTTCTTCGGCGTACGCCTTCTCGTACGCGGCGCGTACGTCCGCCGCGCCCACGCCCGGCCGTGCCTTCGCGGAGCAGGTCGCGAGGATGCCGCGGGGCATGGGCGCGAGGGTGGGTGTGAAGGACACGCCGACCCGCTGCCCGGCGACCGCGCTCAGGTTCTGGATCATCTCGGGGGTGTGCCGGTGGCCGCCGCCGACGCCGTACGGGGTCATGGACCCCATCACCTCGGAGCCGAGCAGGTGCGGCTTGGGCGCCTTGCCCGCGCCGGACGTGCCGGACGCGGCGACGACCACCGCCTCGGGTTCGACGAGGGCGGCGCCGTACGCCGGGAACAGCGCGAGCGAGACGGCGGTCGGGTAGCAGCCGGGCACCGCGACGCGCTTGGACCCCTCCAGCGCGGCGCGGCCGCCCGGCAGCTCGGGCAGCCCGTACGGCCAGCTGCCCGCATGTTCCGACCCGTAGAACCGCTCCCAGTCGGCGGCGTCCTTGAGCCGGAAGTCGGCGCCCATGTCGACCACGAGCACGTCCTCGCCCAGTTGCTCCGCGACGGCCGCGGACTGGCCGTGCGGCAGCGCGAGGAAGACCACGTCGTGGCCGGCCAGCACCTCCGCGGAGGTCGCCGCGAGCACCCGCCCGGCCAGCGGCACCAGGTGCGGCTGCAACGCTCCGAGCCGCTGCCCGGCGTTGCTGTTCCCCGTCAGCGCCCCGATCTCGACCTCGGGGTGCCCGACGAGCAGTCTGAGCACTTCCCCACCGGCGTACCCACTGGCCCCGGCCACCGCCACCCGCACAGTCATCGACTCCTCCTTCGATGGCATGACTATACGGCAGTCTGCACTTTTATGCAAAGATCTGGCGTCCCCGTGTTCCACACCATTGGGACCTGGCGGCCGAGTCGGCCCTTCCTGCGCTTGGGCCGGCCCGTATGAGCGCAGCACTTTGTCCTACTCCCCAGGTCGTTATCCTTGAGCCTTTGGACGGCTGTGGCGGACGGCGATGCCGCCCGTCCGGTTCCCCCGGGTCGTCGGCTGCTCATCCCCTGCCGGCCTTCCTCGGTACGTTCCGCACGCGGAAGGCTCTTCATGAACCACCCGGACCACCCGGACCACCCCGACCACCCCGACGCCTCGCACGGCGACCACGCCCATCCGGCGACCCTCACCCCCACGACGCCCCCGGTCGACTCCTTCGCCGACCTGGAACTGCCGGCCGAAGTGCTGCGAACGCTCACCGAGCTCGGCGTGCGCGAGCCCTTCCCGATCCAGGCGGCCACGTTGCCCGACGCCCTCGGGGGACGCGACGTCCTGGGGCGCGGGCGTACCGGATCGGGCAAGACCCTCGCCTTCGGCCTGCCGCTGCTCGCACGGACGGCCGGGCGGCGCGCGGAGCCGAAGCAGCCCCTCGCCCTGATCCTGGTGCCCACCCGGGAACTGGCCCAGCAGGTCGCCGAAGCACTCGCGCCGTATGCCGGCGCGCTGCGGCTACGGATGGCCACGGTCGTCGGCGGCATGTCGATCGGCCGGCAGACCGCCGCGCTGCGCGACGGAGCCGAGGTCGTCGTCGCCACCCCCGGCCGCCTGCACGACCTCATCGAGCGCAGGGCCTGTCGCCTGGGACGGGTACGGATCACCGTGCTCGACGAGGCCGACCAGATGTGCGACATGGGCTTCCTGCCGCAGGTCACCGAGGTGCTCGACCAGGTGCACCACGACGGCCAGCGGATGCTGTTCTCCGCCACCTTGGACCGCGACGTCGAAAGCCTGGTCCAGCGCTACCTCCATGACCCCGTCGTCCACTCGGTCGACCCGTCCGCGGGCGCGGTCACGACCATGGACCACCATGTGCTGGTCGTCCATGGCCCGGACCGGTATGCCGTCGCCACGGAGATCGCCGCCCGCGACGGCCGGGTGCTGCTGTTCCTGGACACCAAGCACGGGGTCGACCAGTTCACCCGGCACCTGCGGGTCAGCGGGGTGGATGCCGCGGCCCTGCACAGCGGGAAGTCCCAGCCGCAGCGCACCCGGACCCTCGCACAGTTCAGGAACGGTCAGGTCACCGTCCTGGTGGCGACCAATGTCGCGGCCCGTGGCCTGCACGTCGACGACCTCGATCTCGTGGTCAACGTCGACCCGCCCACCGACCCCAAGGACTATGTGCACCGCGCGGGCCGCACCGCCCGTGCAGGCGAGTCCGGCCGCGTCGTCACCCTGGTCCTCCCGGGTCAGCGCGGCGAGACGGGCCGCCTGATGGCCGAGGCCGGTATCAAGCCGACGACCACGAAGGTGCGCTCGGGAGAGGCGGAGTTGAGCCGGATCACCGGGGCCAAGGCCCCCTCCGGCACCGCGCTCGACGGTGGGCCCACCGCACCCCGGGCCAAGAACACGAATGCTCGCTACCGCGGCCTGGGCACCAGCAAGGACGCCTCCCGCGGCACCGGCGGCAAGTCCCGCAAGGCCGACGAGGCCCGCAAGCTCGCCGAGGCCCGCAAGGCGGCCCGGGTGCGCCGCGGCAACTGAGCGTGCCCGCCTTGCCCCGTCCTGACGCGGCACATCGGCGCATCGGCGCATCGGCGCATCGGCGCATCGGTCAGGCCGGGTCGCCGATCAGGGCCCAGCGCCAGTGCTGGGTGTCGGAGTACTCGCGCATCGCGGTGATCCGGCCGTCCTGGACGGTGAACACGGCGGAGTTCTTCTGGTCGTACGACCGGCCGGTGAGGCCGGTGGCCCACGAGTCCCACTCGACGAAGACCTGCCCGCCCTCGCCGAAGAGGTTGGTGACGCGGATGCCGACCTCGCGGGCGGGGTCGAGGTGGGCGAAGGCGGTGCGGAGGAAGCCGTCGATCACCTGGTCGCGGCCCTGCCAGGTGCCGGAGATCGGCAGGTCGCCCGCGTACCAGCACAGGAGGCGCGGACGGTGTCCTGGTCGCCGGCGGCGAGGGCGGTGAAGTAGCGGCGCACGACCTCCTTGGGCGCGATGGCGTCCTCGGGTGCAGCGGCGTCCCTGGGTGCGACCGCGCCGGCCCGCGTACCGGTCGGGGCGGTGCGGGGCGAAGGGGTCAGGGGCTCGGTGCTGGTCATGGTGGTGCCGCCTCTGCGTCGGTTCTGCCGGGTGCGGACCGGCTTCCCGGCCCGCATCCACAGTCAATCGGCGGGCGGGCCCCGGACCAAGAAGCAGCTCGCACCGGCAGCGATCACGAATCGTGATGGCCGATCGCGAGGCCGGGGGCGCCCGGAAACCGGGGGCTTGTTCGAGGGTGCGGTGGCAACGGGATATCTTGATATCAAGCAATGTTGGAGACTGGAACGGAGAGCAACCGGTGGCTGACTCGACCATCATCTACACGCACACCGACGAGGCCCCGGCCCTGGCGACGTACTCGTTCTTGCCCGTGATCCAGGCGTACGCCTCGACCGCCGGAGTCACCGTCGAGAGCCGGGACATCTCGCTGGCCGGTCGGATCATCGCCGGCTTCCCCGAGTACCTGGAGGAAGGCCAGCGGATCGACGACGCGCTGGCCGAGCTGGGCGAGCTGGCGCAGCGGCCCGAGGCGAACATCATCAAGCTGCCGAACATCTCGGCGTCGATCCCGCAGCTCAAGGCCGCCGTCGCCGAGCTGCGCGAGCAGGGCTACGCACTGCCGGAGTACCCGGACGACCCGAAGACCGACGAGGAGCGCGACATCCGCGCCCGCTACGACAAGGTCAAGGGCAGCGCGGTGAACCCGGTGCTGCGCGAGGGCAACTCCGACCGCCGCGCCGCCGCCGCGGTGAAGAACTACGCCAAGGCCCACCCGCACCGGATGGGCGCCTGGACGGCCGACTCGAAGACGAACGTGGCGACGATGTCCGCCGACGACTTCCGCTCCACCGAGAAGTCCGCGGTGATCTCGGAGGCCGGCACCCTGCGGATCGAGCTGCACGGCGACGACGGCAGCACCAGCGTGCTGCGCGAGTCCGTACCGGTGCTGGCCGGCGAGGTCGTGGACGCGTCGGTGCTGCGGGTCGGCGCGCTGCGCGAGTTCCTCACCGCGCAGCTGGCCCGGGCGAAGAGCGAAGGCGTGCTGTTCTCGGTGCACCTCAAGGCCACCATGATGAAGGTCTCCGACCCGATCATCTTCGGCCACGCGGTGCGCGCCTTCTTCCCGAACACCTTCGCGGAGTACGGCGCCGCGCTCGCCGCCGCCGGGCTGACCCCCAACGACGGCCTCGGCGCGATCCTGGCCGGCGTGGAGAAGCTGCCCGAGGGCGACGCGATCAAGGCGTCGTTCGCCGCCGAGCTGGCCGACGGCCCGGCGCTGGCGATGGTCGACTCCGACCGCGGCATCACCAACCTGCACGTGCCCAGCGACGTCATCGTGGACGCCTCGATGCCGGCCATGATCCGTACCTCCGGCCACATGTGGGGCCCGGACGGCAAGGAGGCCGACACCCTCGCGGTGCTGCCCGACAGCAGCTACGCCGGCGTCTACCAGGTCGTCCTCGACGACTGCCGCGCGCACGGCGCCTTCGACCCGGCCACCATGGGCTCGGTGCCCAACGTCGGCCTGATGGCGCAGAAGGCCGAGGAGTACGGCAGCCACGACAAGACCTTCGAGATCCCCACCACCGGTACGGTCCGGGTCGTCGACGACAGCGGCAACGCCGTGCTGGAGCAGGCGGTCGGCGCCGGTGACATCTTCCGGATGTGCCAGACCAAGGACCTGCCGATCCGGGACTGGGTGAAGCTCGCGGTCACCCGCGCCCGCGCCACCGGTGACCCGGCCGTCTTCTGGCTGGACGAGACCCGCGCCCACGACGCGGCGCTGATCGCCAAGGTCGAGGCGTACCTGCCCGAGCACGACACCGAGGGCCTGGACATCCGCGTGCTGTCCCCGGTCGAGGCGACGAAGCTGTCGCTGGAGCGCATCCGGCGCGGTGAGAACACCATCTCCGTGACCGGCAACGTGCTGCGCGACTACCTCACCGACCTCTTCCCGATCCTGGAGCTGGGCACCAGCGCCAAGATGCTGTCGGTGGTGCCGCTGATCAACGGTGGCGGCCTCTTCGAGACCGGTGCGGGCGGCTCCGCGCCCAAGCACGTGCAGCAGCTGGTCAAGGAGGACTACCTGCGCTGGGACAGCCTCGGCGAGTTCCTCGCGCTCGCGGTGAGCTTCGAGCACCTCGCGCAGACCACCGGGAACGCCCGTGCGCAGATCCTCGCGGACACCCTCGACCGCGCCACCGGCACGTTCCTCGACCGGGACAAGTCGCCGTCCCGGCGGGTCGGCGGGATCGACAACCGCGGCAGCCACTTCTACCTGGCGCTGTACTGGGCGCAGGAGCTGGCCGGGCAGTCCGACGACGCGGAGCTCGCCGAGGCGTTCGGGCCGCTGGCCAAGACGCTCGCCGAGCAGGAGGAGACGATCGTCGCCGAACTGATCGCGGTGCAGGGATCGCCGGTGGAGATCGGTGGGTACTACCAGCCCGACCCGGCGAAGGCGACGGCCGTCATGCGGCCGTCCGCCACGTTCAACGCGGCGGTGTCGTCCCTCGGTTGAGCCGTTTCCGGGGTGCCCTCCCGTCATGAGGGCACCCTACGGGGGCGCGGGTGCCGCGCGCACCACCGGCCACCGGCCGGTGGTCCGGACACGACAGCAACAGCCGCTGTGGGTCGGTGACGACCTGCCGGGCTCGTCGTGGCCGGTCGCGCAGTTCCCCGCGCCCCCGATTTGTTGCCGTCTTCCACAACGGCAACCCCCCACGCCCCTGGGACACCGCGCGTGCTACTTGGTGCTGCGCAGGACGACGTATTTCGGGTGGGAGGCGACCACGTCGCAGTTGCCGAAGAGGCGGCGGAGGCGGACGTGGTAACCAAGGTGGCGGTTGCCGACAACCCGGAGTTCGCCGCCCGGCCGTAGCGCGGCCCTCGCCGTGCTGAACATGCGGCGCGCGGCAGCGTCGGTGGTGGCGCGGTGGGAGTGGAACGGCGGGTTGAGCAGGACCAGGTCGACGCTGTCGGGCGGCAGCGCGGTGAGCGCGTCGCCGACCGCGAACTCGGCCTTCGCCCCCGGCAGGGCGTTCGCGCGGAACGTCTCCTCGGCGGAGGCGACCGCCTGGTAGGACTCGTCGATGAAGAGCACGTCGGCGGCCGGGTTGGCGAGCGCGGCCGCGGTGCCGACGACGCCGTTGCCGCAGCCGAGGTCGACCACCCGGTCCGGCCCGGTGCGCTGCGGCAGGTGTGCGAGCAGCAGCCGGGTGCCGAGGTCGAGCCGGTCCGCGCAGAACACCCCGGCGTGGTTGACGACGGTACGCCCGGACATCGGGCCGATGTCGTCGGGCAGGGCGTACCGCAGCGGCCACGGGTTCGTACCGCGGGCCAGGCCGGGCTCGGGCGTGCAGAAGATCAGCCGGGCCTTGCGTACCGCCAGCGACGTGGTGGTGGGGCCGATGATCCGCTCGAAGAGCCGGAGCGTGGAGGTGTGGATCTCGCCGATCATGCCGGTGCCGAGCACGGTGGTGCCGGAGTGCAGGGCCGGCGCGAGCCGGTGCAGCTGGTCCTCCAGCAGGGCGAGGCTCTTGGGCACCCGGACGATCAACAGGTCCACCCGGCCGGGCAGTTCGTCGCGGGTGGTGCGCAGGTCGGCCCCGGCGGCCGGGGCGTTGCGCCGCAGGTTCGCCTCGGTGGCCTGCCGGCCGAGGTAGGAGTCGGTGACGAGGGTGGGTCGGGTGGCGCCGTGTACGGCGAGCGCGGTGGTCAGGGCGCCCCAGCGGTCGCCGAGGACGACGGTCGTGCCGGGCGGAGCCGTCACCCCGGTGTCGGCGAGGTGCTGGAGCGCGTACGCGTCGGCGGCGTCCCAGGCCCGTAGCTGCTCGCGCGGCTCGGCCGGGAAACGGGTCAGGTCGAGGTCGCCCCACGGCGAGCTGAATCGGTGCATCGTGCGCCCAGCGTATCCGGAACGCAGGTGAGGCCCGGGGCCTTATCCTGGCCCCGGGCCCCGTTGATGCCGCCCTGTGCTGCCGCCGGCCCGTGTGGCCGCCCCGGGTGAGCTTCACATCGCGCGCGGTGCCCTTTCGCCACCGCCGCACGAGAGCGGCGGGCCGGACTCGAACCGGCCGTGCCGCACGCGCAGCGCCCCGCAGGCGCCCTGGCTCCCTGACGTCCCGTCAGTTCACGGCGTGCGCACCCGGGTCGGGTAGTGCTCGGCGACCACCTCGGTCATCGCGCCCAGCGGGTCGGCGGTGACCTGGGTGGCGGAGAAGTAGATGTTGCCGCGCACCTGCGGGTAGTCCGCGTCGAAGGTGAGGTGGCGGGACAGCTCGGCCGGGTCCTGCCACTGCGCGGGCTGGCCGGCGACGCCGACCTTGTACAGCGCCTCCCCCACGTAGAGCTTCGCCCGCGTGCCCGCCACGACGTCGGACCACCAGGGCACCAGTACCCCGTAGTCGGCGGCGGCGAAGCCGATATTCCAATAGACCTGCGGGGCGATGTAATCAAGCCAGCCGCGCTTGACCCAGCCGCGGGTGTCGGCGTGCAGGTCGTCGTAGGTCTGCACGCCCGCCTGGGTGGCCGAGCCGAGCGGGTCGTTGGCGGCGTTGCGCCACACCCCGAACGGGCTGATGCCGTACTGGGTGCCGGGCCGGATCTGCTTGATGCGTGCCGCCATCTCGCTGACCAGCAGGTCGGTGTTGTGCCGGCGCCAGGAGTCGCGGTCGGGGAAGCCGGCGCCGTAGCGGGCGAAGCTGGCGTCGTCGGCGAAGGTCTGGCCGGCCACCGGGTACGGGTAGAAGTAGTCGTCCCAGTGCACGGCGTCGATCGGGTAGCGGCGCACCGCGTCGAGCATCGCGTCCTCGACGAAGCGGCGGACCGCCGGCTGCCCGGGGTCGTAGTAGAGCTTGCCGCCGTAGGGCAGCAC
>NZ_JACEGK010000112.1:0-16759 GCF_056859195.1 Streptomyces sp. NH27 | reverse complement strand
ACTCGGTGGTCTCGTCATTGCTGCCCGACGTCTCGGGCCGGGGCGCGGGCTCGGGCGTGATCGGGGTCATCACGGTCGTCGTCTCCGAGGAGGACGACGCCGGCGGCGCGACGGCCGGCAGCACCGCGGTCCGGTCGGAGTCCGTGACGTCGTCGGGCCCCGCGTCGGGCGCGTCCGTCACCGCGGGCAGCACCGTGGTCTCGTCGGCGTCGGACGTCGAATCGGACGTCGAGCCGGGCGCCGCGCCGGAGTCAGCGTCGGAGTGGCCGGAGCCGGAACCGGAGTCAGCGTCGGAGTCGGAGCGGGAGTCGGCCGGCGGCGCGTCCGACACCGCGGGCAGCACCGTGGTCTCCTCGGCGTCGGAGGCGGCTGCGGCAGCAGCTCGCGCCGCCTCCGCGCGCAGCAGCGCCTCCTCGGCCTTGCGCTGCTTCTCCTGCCGCTTCTCGGCCGCTTCGGCGCGCAGCCGCGCCTGTTCCTCCGCGAGCCGCCGCAGGCGTTCCTGCTCGGCCGCGCGTGCCGCCTCCTCGGCGGCGAGCCGGGCGTCCTCCTCGGCTTGGCGACGGGCGGCCTCCTCCGCGGCGAGCCGGGCCGCCTCGGCCTCCTGTGCGGCCTTGCGCTCGGCGATCTCGCGGCGCGCGGCCTCCTCGGCGGCGAGCCGGCGCTCCTCCTCCTCGCGGCGCAGCCGGTCGAGCTGCTCCTGGCGCTCGCGGGCCTGCCGCTCCTCCTCGGCCTTGCGGGCGGCCTCCTCGGCGGCGAGCCGGGCGGCTTCCTCGGCCGCCTTGCGCTCGGCCTCGGCGCGGGCCTCGATCTCCTGGGCGGAGAGCGGCAGCATGCGGTCGAGCCGGTGCCGTACGACGGTGGTGATCGCTTCGGGGTCCTGGGCCGCGTCGACCACGAGGTAACGCGCGGGGTCGGCGGCGGCGAGCGTCAGGAACCCGGAGCGCACCCGCTGGTGGAACTCGGCCGGCTCGGACTCCAGCCGGTCCGGGGCCTCGGTGAAGCGTTCCCGGGCGGTCTCCGGCGGGACGTCGAGGAGCACGGTGAGGTGCGGGACGAGCCCGTCGGTCGCCCAGCGGGAGATCCGGGCGATCTCGGTGGGCGCGAGGTCGCGTCCGGCGCCCTGGTAGGCGACGGAGGAGTCGATGTAGCGGTCGGAGATGACGATGGCGCCGCGATCCAGGGCGGGCTTGACCACGGTGTCGACGTGCTCGGCACGGTCCGCGGCATAGAGCAGGGCCTCGGCGCGGTGCGAGACCCCGGCGGAGGAGACGTCCAGGAGTATGGAGCGCAGCCGCTTGCCGACGGCGGTGGCGCCCGGCTCGCGGGTGACCACGACCTCGTGGCCCTTGGCCCTGATCCACTCGGCGAGCGCTTCGACCTGGGTGGACTTGCCGGCGCCGTCGCCGCCCTCGACCGCGATGAAGAAGCCGGTGGCGGCGGGTCCGGTGGTCGGTTCCGCGCCGCGCAGCGCCTCGCGCAGGTCACGGCGCAGCGGCACCCCGCGGCGGTCGTCGGTCTTGCCGAGGACCAGCGCGGCGACCGGCAGCAGCAGCGCGCCGACCAGGATCAGGGTGTACGCGGCGCCGCTGTGGTCGAAGGTGAAGCGGCCGTCCTGGATGCGGTGCGGGCCGATCGCGGCGGCCACCAGCGGCCCGCCGATCGCGGCCACGGCGAGCGTGGCGCGCACGACCGCGTGCAGGTGCTCGACGGTCCGCACCCGGCGGGACTCCTCGGTCTCCTGCTCGATCAGGGTGTGTCCGGCGTTCGCGCTGATGCCCGCGGCGGTGCCGGCCAGCAGTGACAGCAGCAACACGGTGGCCTGGTCGGGTACGACGCCGGTCAGCAGGAGCGCGACGCCGGTGACGCCGGTGCCCACGGCCAGCAGGCGGCGGCGGGAGAGCCCGGGCAGGGTGTGCGGGGCGATCCGGATGCCGATCACGGTGCCGGCGGTCAGCGCCAGGACCAGCAGGCCGAAGCCGGTCGGCCCGAAGCCGAGGGCGAGCGCGTGCAGGACGGCGACCGCGACGGCGACGGCGATCGCCCCGGCCGCGGCGGCGGTGGCGAGCACCAGCAGCGGCAGCGCGCCGGTACGACCGCGCTCGGCACCCGCCGGGCCCTTCGGCAGCCGCAGGCCCTGGAGCGGGGAGTGCGGCTTCGCGGCGCTGCCGGCGGGCAGCTCCAGCAGGTACAGCACGGCCATCGAGGACGAGAAGAGCCCGGCGGTCACGTACGACGACAGCGCGACCTGGTGCAGGTCGAACCAGTCGACGCCCACCGCGATCAGCGTGTTGACGAGGGTGACGACCACCAGGGACGCCGCGGCCAGCGGCAGCGCGACGAAGCTCGTACGCAGGTCGAGCCGCTGCAGCGTGGCGAGGTGGTCGGGCGCGGGCCGTACCGACGTGTCGCCCGGCGAGGGCAGCAGCCCCGGGGCGGCGCCGTCCTTCGCGACCGCCCACAGGCGCTCGGCGAGTCCGGCGACGAACGCGGTGGCCAGCAGCCACAGGTGCGCCGAGTGCGGGACCCATGTGACCCACAGCGGGGCGACGATGAACAGTGCGAGCCGTACGCCGTCCGCGCCGATCATCGTCCAGCGCCGGTCCAGCGGGCCGCTCTCCGCGGTCAGCCCCGTCAACGGCCCGAGCAGCACGGCGCCGAAGAGGAGGGTGGCCGCCAGGCGGGCGGCGAACACCGCGGCGACGCAGTACGCGACACCCCGATAGCCGCCGCCGAACGAGTGCGCGGTGATGGTCGCCTGCACGGTGAGCACGAGCAGCACCAGCAGGCCGAGGCGGTCCGCGACCGCACCCGTCAGTTGCGCGCTCCACAGCCTGCGCAGCGCGGGAATCTTCAGCAACGCGCCCACGGCACGCTCACGGGAGTCTGCCGAGAGGTCGGTCGCGAACGCCTCGGTGACGTCTGCCGCGGGGTGCGCTGGCTGCTCGGATCGCGTCATTCTGACAGCCTATCCGGCTCACCCGAACCAAACGTGTCCACCCGAACAAACCAACGGTCTCCCCCGGCCCGACGGATGTAGGGTGCCCCTCCCCAGGGCGCGGGTGCCCGGGTGGAAGTCGTCCAGCACTGACATCCACCACTGACATCACCGCCTACGTCCATTTAAGGACGCGGTGAGCTACGGCCGGGCCACCACCGTGGAGCGCCGGGACCGCAGGCCCGGCGCTCCCGGTTCGGCACCTTCACTCCTTGGCGGAGCTCGCCTTCTTCGCCGCCGCCTTCTTCGTGGCCGCGGCCTTCTTCGCGGGCGCCTTCTTCGCGGCCGTCTTCTTGGCGGGAGCCTTCTTCGCCGGCGCCTTCTTCGCGGCCGTCTTCTTCACCGGGCCCTTCGCCCGCTTCTCCGCGAGGAGTTCGTAGCCACGCTCGGGGGTGATCGTCTCGACGTCGTCCTCGCGGCGCAGCGTCGCATTGGTCTCGCCGTCGGTGACGTAGGGACCGAAGCGGCCGTCCTTTACGACGACGGGGCGCTCGCTGACGGGGTCGGTGCCCAGTTCCTTCAGCGGGGGCTTGGCCGCGGCGCGGCCGCGCGCCTTGGGCTGGGCGTAGATCGCCAGCGCCTGTTCGAGGGTGATGGTGAAGAGCTGGTCCTCGCTCTCCAGGGAGCGCGAGTCGGTGCCCTTCTTCAGGTAGGGGCCGTAGCGCCCGTTCTGCGCGGTGATCTCGACGCCCTCGGCGTCGGCGCCGACCACCCGGGGCAGGGACATCAGCTTGAGGGCGTCGGCGAGCGTGACCGTGTCGATGGACATGGACTTGAAGAGGGAGGCGGTGCGCGGCTTCACCGCGTTCTTGCCGGTCTTCGGGGTGTCCTCGGGCAGTACCTCGGTGACGTACGGCCCGTAGCGGCCGTCCTTGGCGACGATCGGGCGGCCGGTGTCCGGGTCGGTGCCGAGCGCGAACTCGCCGCTGGGCTTGGCGAACAGCTCCTCGGCCAGCTCGACGGTCATCTCGTCCGGCGGCAGGTCCTCGGGGATGTCGGCGCGCTGGTGGTTGTCCTCACCGCGCTCGCCCTTCTCGACGTAGGGCCCGTAGCGGCCGACCCGCAGCATGATGCCCTCGCCGACCGGGAACGAGGAGATCTCGCGGGCGTCGATGGCGCCCAGGTCCTCCACGAGTTCCTTGAGGCCGCCGAGGTGATCGCCGTCGCCGCCGTTTGCGGCGGCGGCCGGGGCCGCGGCGCCGTCGCTCTCCGCGCCGAAGTAGAACCGGCGCAGCCACGGCACCGCCTGCGCCTCACCGCGGGCGATCCGGTCGAGGTCGTCCTCCATGGAGGCGGTGAAGTCGTAGTCGACCAGCCAGCCGAAGTGCTTCTCCAGCAGGTTGACCACGGCGAAGGAGAGGAAGGACGGGACGAGCGCGGTGCCCTTCTTGAAGACGTAGCCGCGGTCGAGGATGGTGCCGAGGATCGTGGCGTAGGTCGACGGGCGGCCGATCTCCTTCTCTTCCAGCTCCTTGACCAGGCTCGCCTCTGTGTAGCGGGCGGGCGGCTTGGTGGAGTGGC
Organism: Streptomyces sp. NH27; assembly: GCF_056859195.1. Taxonomy (NCBI): domain Bacteria; kingdom Bacillati; phylum Actinomycetota; class Actinomycetes; order Kitasatosporales; family Streptomycetaceae; genus Streptomyces; species Streptomyces sp. NH27. The sequence goes on along the minus strand of NZ_JACEGK010000112.1, from coordinate 12,243 downwards.
CGTCGGCGGAGATCTCGTCGGCGGTCAGCGGGTCGCCCTCGGTGACCTGCGGCAGCCGGCGTTCGCGGTCGTCGAGCTCCGCGTTGGGGTCGTCGGCGCCCTCGACGTATGCCTTGAGGAAGCCGTGGAAGGTGATGATCTTGCCGGAGGCGGAGAACTCGGCGTCCCGGCCGTCGGAGGCGGCGCCGCCGACCTTGACCGTGACGGACTGGCCGACCGCGTCCTTCATCTGGGAGGCGACCGTGCGCATCCAGATCAGTTCGTAGAGCCGGAACTGGTCGCCGGTCAGGCCGGTCTCGGCGGGGGTGCGGAAGCGGTCGCCGGAGGGGCGGATCGCCTCATGCGCCTCCTGGGCGTTCTTCACCTTGCCCGTGTAGACCCGCGGCTTGTCCGGCAGGTAGTCGGCGCCGTAGAGCTGGGTGACCTGCGCGCGGGCGGCGCTCACGGCGGTCTCGGACAGCGTGGTGGAGTCCGTACGCATGTAGGTGATGAAGCCGTTCTCGTACAGCTTCTGGGCTACCTGCATGGTGGCCTTCGCGCCGAAGCCGAGCTTGCGCGACGCCTCCTGCTGGAGGGTGGTGGTGCGGAACGGCGCGTACGGCGAGCGGCGGTACGGCTTGGACTCGACGCTGCGCACCGAGAACTGCGAGTCGGCGAGCGCGGCGGCCAGCGCCCGGGCGTGCTCCTCGTCGAGGTGCAGCACCGCGGCGCTCTGCTTGAGCGCGCCGGTGGAGGCGTCGAAGTCACGGCCCTGGGCGACCCGGCGGCCGTCGACCGCGACGAGCCTGGCGTTGAGCGTGGCGGGGTCGGAGGCATCGCCGGCCCGGCCGGTGTTGAAGACGCCGGTCAGGTCCCAGTACTCGGAGGTGCGGAAGGCGATCCGCTCACGCTCGCGCTCGACCACCAGGCGGGTCGCCACGGACTGGACCCGGCCCGCCGACAGCCGCGGCATGACCTTCTTCCACAGCACCGGGGAGACCTCGTAGCCGTAGAGCCGGTCGAGGATACGGCGGGTCTCCTGGGCGTCGACCAAGCGCTGGTTCAGCTCGCGCGGATTACGCACGGCCTCCTGGATGGCGTCCTTGGTGATCTCGTGGAACACCATCCGGTGCACCGGCACCTTGGGCTTGAGGATTTCCTGCAAATGCCAGGCGATGGCCTCGCCCTCGCGGTCCTCGTCAGTGGCCAGGAATAGTTCGTCGGAGTCCTTGAGGAGATCCTTGAGCTTCTTGACCTGTGCCTTCTTGTCGGCGTTCACGACATAGATGGGCTGGAAATCGCTGTCCACATTGACGCCCAGCCGCGCCCACGGCTGGCCCTTGTACTCCGCCGGCACTTCGGCGGCCCCGTTGGGGAGGTCGCGGATGTGCCCGACGCTGGCCTCGACGACGTATCCAGGGCCGAGATAGCCCTTGATCGTCTTCGCCTTGGCAGGCGACTCGACGATGACGAGTCGGCGGCCGCCCTGTGCGGTCTCGCGGGTCGGGGACAACTTCGCTCTTCTCTCCGGTTCGAAGGGGTGTCGCTGCGGAGTGTGACCGTACCTCCTGGGCCCGTGTCAAACGGGAAAAGTCCGCAACGCCACTCGAACGGTAACCCGATGTACGTTCTATCCACACCGGCGGGGTCCTCCAGCAGGCTACGTCCACGGGCTTGATCCTGCCCGAAATCGCGCTTTCCGACCCCCGCGGCTCAAAGCCGCTCCGCTGCCGACTCTACGTCCGCTTCGGCGGACGGCCACACGGGCGGTACGGCGGCGGTGCGGCAGGTGCCGAGGCAGTGGTGCGGCCGGCGGCCCGGCCGTGCGGGCGGTGCGGCGGCGGTCCGCGCGGAGTTTCTGTAGCCGGTTTGTATCAAGGGCAGTACGGGACGCGGGGCACCGGGTGCTGCAAAAATGGTCACGGACAGGCGGATGACCGATCCGCGCGACGGTGGAAACGCAGGGCAGGGGGACGCGTCATGTCCGACCAGAATCCGTACGCGGGCAAGCCGTACGGGGACAACCCGTACGAGAGCCGGCCGGAGTACGGAAACCCGTCCCCGTACGGCGAGACCGCCGGCTACGGCGACCAGGCGGGCTACGGCTATCCGCAGCACCCGCCGACCATGCTGAGCGGCAGCAGCGACTGGCAGCACAGCGCGCCCACGGCGATGGGCGGCGACGGCGGCTGGCAGCACCAGGCGCCGCTCGGGTACGGCGGGACGGGTGCGGCCACGCTGCTGACCATCGGCGACATCGCGGTGACGGGCGACGGCATCATCACACCGGCCGGCGCCCTCCCGTTGCGCGGCGCGGTGTGGACGGTCTCCGACATGAGCCGCACCGAGGAGAGCACGCCGGCGTACGCGATCGTGCTCGCGGTGATCTTCTTCTTCGCCTGCCTGCTGGGGCTGCTCTTCATGCTCATCAAGGAGCGCAAGACCACCGGCTTCATCCAGGTCACCGTGCACAGCGGCGGCCGCTACCACGCCACGATGATCCCGGCCCGCGGCCCGAACGACGCTTTCGCGATCAACCAGCAGGTCAATCACGCGCGTTCGCTGTGCGTGTGAGCTACCAGACCACCGCGCCGCCCCGCTCCGAGCGGTGGCGTCCGCACCCGGCGGTCGTACCGCTGGCCACGCTCACCGCCGGGGTGGCCGCGTCCGCCTATCTCTACCGCACCGACCCGCACCAAAGCGGGCACTTCCTGCCGCGCTGCCCCTTCAACTGGCTCACCGGCCTGCTCTGCCCCGCCTGCGGCGCCACCCGCCTCGCCTACGACCTCCTCCACGGCGACCCCGTACGGGCCTTCCACGAGAACGCCCTGGTCCTGGTCCTCTCCCCCGCGCTGGTCTGGATGTTCGGCCGCTGGGTGGTCGAGGGCCTGCGCGGCCGGCGCTGGCAGCCGGTCCTGCGCCCGCGGGTCCAGTACGCCCTGCTGGTGGTGGCGGTGGCCTGGACGGTGTTCCGCAACCTGAACTGAGGGGGTTGGACCGACCGGCAATTGGAGGGTGGGAGAAGGAACGGGTCGAGGGCCGAGTCCGGGCGGTGCCGACGAAAGAGCCATGGCGGAGCCCTGGTGACTGAGGAGAAGCCGTCCGGGCGGGAGTCATCGGCCCGCGACGCCGCCCTCCATTTGCCGGTCGGTCCTATTCGGGGACCGGGGCGAGGAAGCCCTGCTCGACCAGGAGGCGGATCGAGGCGGGCGTGCGGTCGCGCAGCACCACCGGGTCCTCGTTGAGGAGTTGGGCGATGGCATCGATGATGCGGCCGGCCGGCAGCGTGCCGTCGCAGACCCCGGCGAACCCAGCGCCGACGGTGTCCACCTTCGTGGCCCGCCGCATGCCCCGTGCGGAGCGCAGCACCACGTGCTCGGGGTCCTCCGCCCCCGGCAACCCGACCTGCTCCTGCACCACGTCGGGCGCGAGGGTGAACCGGGCGGCGAGCAACGCCGCGTCGTCCTGCCCGCGCAGGAAGTCCTGCCGGCCGAACCAGTCGGCGATGTAGGGCCCGAGCGGCTGCTCCACCGGGTGCGGCCACTCCTCCGCGGTGACCGAGGGCTGTTCGGCGCCGGACCTGCGCAGCGTGATCCAGCCGAAGCCGATGCCGTTGACCTTGTGCCGTTCGAAGTCGTCCAACCAGGCGTCATAGCGCCGCGCGTACGCGGCCGGGTCGGCGTGGTGGTCGCCCCCGTCGCGAAGCCACAACTCGGCGTACTGCGCCACGTCCTGCACCTCGCGCTGCACGATCCACGCGTCGCACCCTGCGGGCAGCCAGGACGTGACGCGCTCGCGCCAGTCCTGGCCCTCGGTGTGCTGCCAGTTGGCGAGGAGCTGGCAGTAGCCGCCCTCGGTGAGGTGGTCGGCGGACTGCTGGACGAGTTCGCGGCACAGGTCGTCCCCCGCCATGCCGCCGTCGCGGTAGGTGAACCGCCCCGCCGGGGAGATCACGAACGGCGGGTTCGACACGATCAGGTCGTACCGCGCGTCCCCCACCGGCGCGAAGAGGCCGCCCTGCCGCAGTTCCGGCTCCGGCGCACCGGACAGCGCGAGGGTGAGCCGGGCGAAGTGCAGGGCGCGCGGATTGACGTCGGTGGCCGTCACCTGCGTGGCGTGCCGGGACGCGTGCAGCGCCTGCACGCCCGAGCCCGTACCGAGGTCGAGTGCGCTGCCGACCGGCTCGCGTACGGTCAGCCCGGCGAGCGTGGTGGACGCGCCGCCGACGCCCAGCACCAGGTCGGCCCGGTCGACGCCGGGCGCGCTGCCGATGCCGCCCGCGCCGCCGACCGCGCAGCCGAGGTCGGAGACGATCCACCAGTCGGCGCCGGAATCCCCGGCGTACGGGCGTACGTCGACGGTGGCGCGTACGTCGTCGCCGTCGCGGAGCAGCCAGCCGGCGGCCTCGTAACGGTCGAGTCCACCCGCGGTGCCGCCGCCTGCTCCGCCGAGGGCGGCGCGGGCGCGGGCGAGCGGGACCGCCTGCTGGAGCAGGAAGAGCCGGACCAGGGTCTCCAGGGGGCTGCCGCCGCGGGTGGCGCGCAGCGCGGGGACGGTCTCGGCGCGGGACAGGGCCGCATAGGCGACGGCTCCGAGCAGTTCCAGGCAGCCGTCGGCGGTGAAGTCGACGGCGAGCAGGTCGGCGCGGAGGGCGGGCGCGGCGCCGGGATCGGGCAGTGGGCGGCCGGAGCCGCCCGGGTGGTGCGGGAAGTGCGGACCGCCGGTCGGCTGGGTCGGGTTGCTCGGATCGCTCACACCCCTCATTGTCCCGGAATCCGGGGAGGGGCGCCGTACCGCGGACCGGTGCGGTCCGCCTGGGCCGTCCGGCGCGCGGCGATGGGGCGTGCGGCGCGGACGGCTTCCGACGTTCGGCGGACGGCGGACGGCTTCTGGCGGACGGCGTCCGGCGTGGGGCGTGGGGCGTGGTTACGAGGCCGTCGGGCTGGCGCTCGTCGAACCGCCGGAGACGCCACGGCAGCCGGGCTGCTGGGCGAGGGCCTTGCCCATGTCGCCCTGGCGGAGGGTGTCGAGCGACTTCTGCCCGTTGGCGGCGGTCTGCTTGAGCGAGGTGGAGACGCCGCCGAGGCCGGCCGCGAACTTGGCCTGGTCGCTGGTTTCCAGACCGTCGACCTGCTTCTTCAGCGCGGCGTACTGCGCGGACTGCTGGTTGAACACGCTCACCGCGTTCTGCTGGAATTTCGCGCCGCCGTCGCCGGGCGCGGCACCCGCCTTGCTGAAGATCCCGGCGAGCGACTTGTACGCGTCGGAGATCGACTGGAAGGCGGCGGAGTCGGCGCTCTTCACGTCCTGCGGCTTGCCACCGCTTTCCACCTTGCTGAGCGACGTGTTCGCGGCGTTGATCTTGCCGAGTTGGACCCCGGCCTGGTCGCAGACGCCCTTCGCCCAGTCGTCCTGCTTCTTGCCGGTGTCGTCACCGCCGCACGCGGACACCGCGAGCAGCACGGCCGCACTGCCGGACAGCGCGGCCAAGAGCTTCTTCTTCACCTTCACCGGGCGATCCCTTCCGTGGCCTTCGGCCCCGGAACATACACGGCCGGGCGGTACCCCTCCCGCAGACCTGACCGCTGTTGACACCTTTTATCTGATATTCAAGCTATTCGTCGCATGTACTGAACCGCAGGTGGGCGGCGGATACGCGGACCTCGTACGGTTCTGCCCGCGCGTCCGCCGCCCACCTGGCGGTGTGACATTTCACACGAGGTCAGGCGGTGGCCCTGGAGTCACCGGCGGCGCCGCCGCTGCTGCTGCTCCCGGTGCCGCCGCTACCGCCACCGCCACCGCCAGCGCTGCCCGCGCTGCCCACGCTGTCGTCGCCGACCGTGATGCCGCGCCGCTTGGACACGTACACCGCGATCACGATGACCGCGAGCGCCGCGATCGCGACCGGCACCCGTACCGCGAGGTTGGCGTCCACGCCGTAGCTGAACTTCACCACGGCGGGCGCGATCAGCAGCGCCACCAGGTTCATCACCTTCAGCAGCGGGTTGATCGCCGGGCCGGCGGTGTCCTTGAACGGGTCGCCGACGGTGTCGCCGATCACTGTGGCGGCGTGGGCCGCGCTGCCCTTGCCGCCGTGGTGGCCGTCCTCCACCAGCTTCTTGGCGTTGTCCCACGCGCCACCGGAGTTGGCGAGGAAGACCGCCATCAAGGTGCCCGCGCCGATCGCGCCCGCCAGGTAGGCGGCGAGCGAGCCGATGCCGAGCGAGAAGCCGACCGCGATCGGGGCGAGCACCGCGAGCAGGCCCGGGGTGGCCAGCTCACGCAGCGCGTCCTTGGTGCAGATGTCCACCACCCGTCCGTACTCGGGCAGTTCGGTCCCGCTCATGATCCCGGGGTGCTCGCGGAACTGCCGGCGCACCTCGAACACAACGGAACCGGCCGACCGGGACACCGCGTTGATCGCCAGACCGGAGAAGAGGAACACCACCGCCGCGCCGAGCAGCAGCCCGACCAGGTTGTTCGGCTGCGAGATGTCCAGGCTCAGCCAGCGCGCGTCGGACGCGGCCGGATGAGCCTTGCCCACGGCGGTGTCGACGGCCTCCTTGAACGACCCGAACAGCGCGGTCGCGGCCAGCACCGCGGTGGCGATCGCGATGCCCTTGGTGATCGCCTTGGTGGTGTTGCCGACCGCGTCGAGGTCGGTGAGCACCTGGGCACCCTCGCCGCGCACGTCGCCGGACATCTCGGCGATGCCCTGCGCGTTGTCCGAGACCGGGCCGAAGGTGTCCATGGCGACGATCACGCCGACCGTGGTCAGCAGCCCGGTACCGGCCAGCGCCACCGCGAACAGCGCCAGCCACACCGAGGTACCGCCGAGCAGGAACGCGCCGTAGACGGCGAGCGCGATCAGCACCGCCGAGTACACCGCGGACTCCAGACCGAGCGAGATGCCGGAGAGGATCACCGTCGCCGGGCCGGTCAGCGAGGTCTTGCCGACATCGCTGACCGGGCGCCGGGAGGTCTCGGTGAAGTACCCGGTGAGCTGCTGGATCAGCGCGGCCAGCACGATGCCGATGGCCACCGCGACCAGGGCGAGCACCCGCGGGTCGCCGCCGTGGCCGGTGATGTCGGAGCCGACGCCCTTGAGGTCGGCATAGGAGGAGGGCAGGTAGACGTAGCTGGCTATGGCCACGCCGACCAGCGAGATCGCCGCGGAGATGAAAAAGCCGCGGGTGATGGCGGTCATGCCGCTGCGGTCGCCGCGGCGCGGGGAGACCGCGAAGATGCCGACCATGGCGGTGAGCACGCCGATCGCCGGGATGAGCAGCGGGAACGCCAGCCCGGAGTCGCCGAAGGCGACCTTGCCGAGGATGAGGGCGGCCACCAGGGTGACGGCGTAGGACTCGAACAGGTCGGCGGCCATGCCGGCGCAGTCCCCGACGTTGTCGCCCACGTTGTCCGCGATGGTGGCGGCGTTGCGCGGGTCGTCCTCGGGAATGCCCTGCTCGACCTTGCCGACCAGGTCGGCACCGACGTCGGCGGCCTTGGTGAAGATGCCGCCGCCGACCCTCATGAACATCGCCAGCAGCGCCGCGCCGAAGCCGAAGCCCTCCAGCACCTTGGGCGCGTCGGCCTTGTAGATCAGCACCACCGCGCAAGCGCCGAGCAGGCCGAGGCCCACGGTGCACATGCCGACCACGCCGCCGGTCCTGAACGCGATCCGCATCGCCCGGTGCGAGACGGAGGTCAGGTCCGCGGGCGGCTCACCGGGCCCGGGGGTCGCCGACCTGGCCGCGGCGGCGACCCGCACATTGCTGCGGACCGCGAGCCACATTCCGATATAGCCGGTGATCGCGGAGAAGACCGCACCGACCAGAAAGAAGATCGACCTGCCGATTCGCTGCGACACATTGTCGGCGGGCAGCAGCATGAGCAGGAAGAACGCCACCACCGCGAAGATCCCCAACGTGCGGAACTGCCGTGCGAGATAGGCGTTTGCGCCTTCCTGCACGGCAGCGGCGATCTTTTTCATGCTGTCGGACCCCTCGTCCGACCTGAGCACTTGGCGCACCAGCACCCAGGCGAGCGCGAGGGCGGCGAGCGCGACGACCGCGATGATCCAGACCAGGGTACGGTTCCCGCTGGTCAGTACCGGCGCCGCGGCCAGCGGGTAGTGAGGAGAGTTGAGCGACCCCGGGTAAGGGGTGAGTGGCCCCGCCATTCGTCCTCCTTGACGTTTGGCGCATGGGCGTGCGGCTCCTACGGCTGATCAAGCCGCAACGCTCAGGCGAGCTGAGCAAGATGGACGGATTGTAGGGAGCAGCAGAAGATCACAAAAGGGTGCTCGCAGGGAATTCCCACGGTAAAGGAGGCGGCACGATTCCGCGCGGCGCGAAAATGGCCGACCGGGGGCTCCTCTTCGATCTACGAGGGCCGCTTTCTCGATCTACGGGAGAGGCCGTGGCCTGTGATCCATACGGGGGGCCGTCGGCTGATCGACACGGCGGGCCGTCGGCTCCACGCGGAGACGTTCGCCGCTACACGGAGACCGTCGGCCAGGTCATCCGGATCACTCCACCGCGGTCGCCGTCGATCACCTCGACGTCGTCGACCAGGCCGCTGATGACGGCCAGGCCCATCTCGCCCTCGTCCTCGGCGGCGTCGTCGGTGGGCGGGCCGTCGGTGCGGCCGCCACCGGTCGCGTTGCCGGGGACCTCGTCGACGACCTCGATGGAGAACTTCTTCTCTTCCTCGTTGAGCAGCACGCGCACCGGCTCTTCGACGCCGTTGTTGCGGTGCAGGCCGACGGCGCGGCTGCACGCCTCGCCGACCGCCAGCCGAACCTCGTCCAAGGACGCCTCGTCCACCCCCGCTCGGCGCGCCACCTGAGCGGCCACGAGCCGTGCGGTGCGCACATGCTCGGGCTGGGCGCTGAAGAGCAGTTCTACGGTGGGCATGGGGCTCCCCCTCCGGTCCTGTGGTTGGGCATCACAGGGGCCCGGACGGTGGTCCGTCCGGTGCCCCTCTCGGACGAACGTCAGTCGGTCGCCGCGACAGCCTCGTCGACCGAGGTGTGAATGGGGAACACCTTGGTCAGACCGGTGATTCGGAAAATCTTCAGAATCCGCTCCTGGTTGCACACCAGACGCAACGATCCTTCGTGCGCACGTACCCGCTTGAGCCCACCGACGAGCACACCCAGGCCGGTCGAGTCGAGGAAGTCGACTCCCTCCATGTCCACGACGAGGTGGTAACTCCCGTCGTTCACGAGCTCCACCAGCTGCTCACGCAGCTTGGGCGCGGTGTACACATCAATCTCGCCGCCGACCTCGACGATCGTGCGATCGCCGACGGTTCGGGTCGACAGGGACAGGTCCACTGATCCTCCAGCACCTTGCATCGACGCGGCGCCCCCCTGGGGCCTCCACCGAAACGTTAACGGTAGTGGCGACTCCTCCACCGACAGGTGGGGGAAGGAGTTGGGCCGCGATGGCATTCAATCACTTCGCGGTGGGCCCGCACGACGCCTTACTGCGATTGTCCGTCATGCCGGTGACACACTGAGTGCCGATGGCCCAGGATCAACTTCCGCAGTCGGCGCACGGCCGCCCGTCCCCACGGACCGCTTTGGAGCGGCTCTCCGCGGGGACTGACCGCGCCGTACGCATCACCCATACGGAGCACCTGCCCCCGCGGGTCGGCCGTCATGCATCTTGGCCGGAGGGCATCCGTCCCGAGGTCGTCGACGCGATTCGCGCCGCCGGGATCGACCGTCCGTGGGAGCACCAAGCGCTCGCCGCCGGACACGCGCTGCGCGGCGAGTCGGTGGTCGTGGCGACCGGCACCGCCTCCGGCAAGTCGCTGGCGTATCTGGCGCCGGTGCTGAGCGCGCTGCTGCCGGAGCAGCGCGGGTCCGATGACGCGGGCGGCGGGCCGGGGACTCCGGACGGGCCGGCCGGGGGGCGCGGTGCGGTGCCCGGGCAGGGAACGGGCGACGGTTCGGATGCTGGTGCAGGTGCAGGTCCAGGTACAGGTGCCCGTCGTGGTGCCGGGCCGGGTGCCGGGCGTGGCGGTACGGCCGCGGCACGGCGGGCCGGTGCCGGAGCGGCAGGTGCGCGCGGGCCCACCGCGCTCTATCTCGCGCCCACCAAGGCGCTCGCCGCCGACCAGCGCCGCGCGGTCAGCGCGCTCGCGGCCCCGCTCGGCACAGCGGTACGCCCCGCGGTCTACGACGGCGACACCCCGTTCGAGGAACGCGAATGGGTCCGCCGGCACGGCACCTACGTCCTGACCAACCCCGACATGCTGCACCGCGGCATCCTGCCCGGGCACGCCCGCTGGTCCTCCTTCCTGCGCGGCCTGCGCTACGTCGTCATCGACGAGTGCCACACCTACCGCGGCGTCTTCGGCTCCCATGTCGCCCAGGTGCTGCGCCGCCTGCGGCGGATCTGCGCCCGCTACGGTGCCGAGCCGGTCTTCCTGCTCGCCTCCGCCACCGCTGCCGACCCGGCCCAGGCCGCCACCCGCCTGACCGGCGTGCCCGTCGTCGAGGTCACCGAGGACACCTCGCCGCGCGGCGAACTCGCCTTCGCGCTGTGGGAGCCGCCGCTGACCGAACTGTCGGGCGAGCACGGCGCCCCGGTCCGCCGCACCGCCACCGCCGAGTGCGCCGAACTCCTCACCGACCTCGTCCTCCAAGGCGTACGGACCGTCGCCTTCGTCCGCTCCCGGCGCGGCGCGGAACTCGTCGCACTCATCGCCCAGGAGCGCCTCGCCGAGATCGACGCCTCGCTCCCGCAGCGCGTCGCCGCCTACCGCGGTGGCTACCTGCCCGACGAGCGCCGCGCCCTGGAACGCGACCTGCACTCCGGCCGCCTGCTCGGCCTGGCCTCCACCTCCGCCCTCGAACTCGGCGTGGACGTCTCCGGCCTCGACGCGGTCCTGCTGGCCGGCTATCCGGGCACCCGCGCCTCCCTGTGGCAGCAGGCCGGGCGGGCCGGGCGCTCGGCCCAGGGCGCGCTCGCGGTCATGGTCGGTCGCGACGACCCCCTGGACACGTATCTGGTCCACCACCCCGAGGCGATCTTCGAACGGCCCGTGGAGTCCACCGTCCTCGACCCGGACAACCCGTACGTCCTCGCGCCGCACCTGTGCGCGGCCGCCGCCGAGCTTCCGCTGACCGACGACGACCTGGTGCTCTTCGGGCCCGAAGCCGCCGACCTGGTACCGCAGTTGGAGAAGCGCGGGCTGCTGCGCCGCCGGGCCACCGGCTGGTACTGGACCCGCCGGGAGCGGGCTGCCGACCTCACCGACATCCGTGGGGAGGGCGGCACCCCGATCCAGGTCGTCGAGGCGGGCACCGGGCGTTTGCTGGGCACCGTGGACGCGTCCTCGGCCCACACCACCGTCCACGAGGGCGCCGTCCACCTCCACCAGGGCCGCACCTACCTCGTACGGCACCTGGACCTCGACGACTCCGTCGCCCTGGTCGAGCGCGCCGACCCGCCCTTCAGCACGATGGCCCGTGACACCACCGACGTCCGCGTGCTGTCGACCGACGTCGAGGAGCCCTGGGGCGACGCCCGCATCCACTTCGGCTCCGTCGAGGTCACCCACCAGGTGGTGTCCTACCTGCGCCGCCGGCTGCTGACCGGCGAGATCCTCGGTGAGTCCAAACTCGACCTCCCTCCGCGCACCCTGCGCACCCGCGCCGTCTGGTGGACCGTCACCGACGCCCAGCTCGACGCCGCCGGCATCCATCCCGAGGAGTTGCCCGGCGCTCTGCACGCCGCCGAACACGCCTCCATCGGCCTCCTCCCGCTCTTCGCCACCTGCGACCGCTGGGACATCGGCGGCGTGTCCATACCGCTGCACGCCGACACCGGCCTGCCCACCGTCTTCGTCTACGACGGCCACCCGGGCGGTGCGGGCTTCGCCGAACGCGCCTTCCGCACCGCCCGCAGCTGGCTCGCCGCCACCCGTGAAGCCATCGCCTCCTGCGAGTGCGACCACGGCTGCCCCTCCTGCGTGCAGTCGCCCAAGTGCGGCAACGGCAACGACCCGCTCGACAAAGCCGCCGCCGTCCGCCTCCTGGACTGCCTGCTCGCCTCGGGCGGGGACCAGCAACCGCGGGCCGCGGACCAGCGGCCGTAGCCCGCGCTGCGCGAGCCGCACCGGTCGAGCCGGACCATCCGCCGGGCCCGGCACCGACGTGTACGCCGGGCCCGCCCGCGACCTCACCCGCGCTCCCCCGACCTCGGCGACGACGTCGGACACCTCCCCCACCACGACACACCCGCGCAG
>NZ_JACEGK010000111.1:0-16968 GCF_056859195.1 Streptomyces sp. NH27 | reverse complement strand
GGGAGTGCGCGGGGCCGGGTCGCGCCGGGCGACGCTCCCGGCCAGGACCTCGCCGAGCAACTGGAAGGCCAGGGCCGCGTAGAGGACGGCCAGGCCGGGGGCCAGCGCGGGCAGCGGGTCCGCGTAGATCCGGTCGAGCCCCTGGCTGAGCAGCAGCCCCCAGTCATAGCCGGGCGGTTGGACGCCCAGGCCCAGGAAGCTCAGCCCGGAGAGTGCGACCAGGGCGGTGCCCGCCGCCGTGGTGGTGCTCAGCAGCAACGGCTCCGCGATGTTGGGCAGGACGTGCCGCCACAGCAGCCGGTGGCGGCGTAGGCCGAGGACCCGGGCCGCGGCCAGGTGGTCGGTGCCCGCGACACCGGCGGCGAGGGTCTGGGCGAGCCGGGCGAATCCGGGGACGCCCGCGGCCGCGAGGGCCAGCACTGCCCCGGCGGCGCCTGCGCCGAACACGACCGCGAGGAACATCGCGACGAGGAGCGCCGGGAAGGCGAGCAGGAGGTTGATCAGCCCGGCGGTGAGCCGGCGGCCGCGCCGGCCGAGGACGGCGGTGCAGGCCCCGAGGAGGACACCCGAGGTCGCTCCGAGCAGGACCGCCGCCAGCGCGAGCAGCAGGGAGGGCCGGGTGGCCGTCAGGACCCGGGCGAGCAGGTCCCGGCCGAGTCCGTCGGTGCCGAACGGGTGACCCGCGGAGGGCCCCTGGAGTACGGCCGAGGGGTCGGGGCGGTCGGCTGCCGCGCCCCAGACCAGCGGGCCGACCAGTGCGAGCACGAGGAGTGACGCCATCATGACCGCGGTGGCCCAGGCCATGGGCGAGCGCCGGAATCCGGACGGAAGGTGCATGGTCACATCTCCCGGATCGCCGAACGGGGATCGAGCACGGCGAGCAGCACGTCGACCACGAGGCCGGCGAGCAGCAGGGTGGTGCCGAGCACCAGCACCATCGCCTGGACCATCGGGTAGTCCTGTGCGAGCACGGACTGGGCCATGGCGGAGCCGATGCCGGGCCAGGCGAAGACCTTCTCGACCAGCACGGTGCCGGCGATCAGGGCGGGCAGCAGGCTTCCGGCGACGGTGAGTGCGGCGGTGGCCGTGTTCGGTGCCGCGTGCCGGAGGTAGCAGCGTGCGGGAGACAGCCGTTTGCTCCGGGCGGTGCGCAGGTAGTCCTCGTTCAGCACCTTGAGCGCCTCCACCCGGACGATGCGCAGCAGGATGGCGGTGGGGGCGAGGGAGAGCGCGAGGACGGGCAGGACGAAGGACTCGACGCCCGCCGCTCCGGCCACCGGGAACAGCTGGACGCCGACGGCCAGCAGCGCGGTGAGTCCTGCGGCCAGCACGAAGTCCGGCACCGCGGCCACACCGGCGGTGACCGCGGTGAACGCCAGATCGGTGCGCGGGCGGCGGCCGTCGCGGGTGCGGACCGCGGCCAGCAGGCCGCCGGGCAGGGCGACGGCGAGGGTGGTCAGGAAGGCGAGACCGGCGATCTCCAAGGTGGCCGGCAGCCGGGTACGGACCAGCTCCGCGACCGGGGTCCCGGTGACCAGCGAGGTGCCGAGGTCGCCGTGCAGCAGACCGCAGAGGTAGTGCCGGTACTGGGACAGGAAGGGTGCGTCGAGCCCGAGGGTGTGCCGGCGGGCGGCCACCAGGTCGGGGGCGGCGTCGACGCCGAGCGCGGCCCGGACCGGATCGCCGGGGACGAGGCGGATCATCGAGAACGACGCGGTGAGCACGACGGCGAGGGAGACGAGCAGCCGGAGCGTACGGCGGCCGAGGAACGCTGCCCAGGGGTGCCGCATCAGCTGGGGTACGGACATGGTGGGTCCCGGTCACTGGTGGAGGCGGATGCTGGTGGGAATGAGCTGGCCGCCGAAGGAGGTGGCGAAGGTGGTGCGGTAGCCGTACACGCTGCTCCGGCCGTCGGCGATCGGCAGTGCGTCGGCGGAGCGGAAGAGCGCGGCGGCGGCCCGGTTCCAGGTGCCGCAGCCCGTCGTGTCGGTCTCGCGGAGGGCTCGGGCGACCAGGGCGTCGTACTCGGGGTCGGTCACGCCCGCGAAGTTGAGGCCCTGGGCGGTGGTGGGGCCGGAGAAGAAGGGGACGAAGCCGACCGGCAGGGCGAACCCCGGGGTACTGCCGACCACCACGTCGAAGTCGGCACTGCCGTACATGGCGTTGACGAGGGCGGGCAGGCTCTCGGTGACCTGCTCGACGTCCGCGCCGAGCGCCGTCCACTCCCGGGCCATCAGCTCGGCGACGGACGGCAGGGTGGGGCCGAGATCGGGGCTGGTGATCAGGCGGAGCCGCAGAGGGCGGCCGTCCTTGCTCAGCGGGCCGTCGCCGGAGCGGGTCCAGCCGGCGGCCCGGAGGGCTTCCGCCGCGTTCTGGGAGGGCAGGTTGGCGTCCGCGACGTCGGCGTGGCAGACCGAGCCCTCGGCGCCGAAGTCGGTCGCGGGTCTGCCGCGGCCGCCGACGGCGACGTTGGCGAGCCCCCGGCGGTCGAGGGCGGAGACCATGGCGCGGCGAAGTGCCGGGTCGGCCAGGGGTCGGCCGGGCCGCTGATTGAAGAAGGTCAGCCCGACCACGGTCGCGACGTCGGTGGTGGACAGACCGTGGCCGGTGAGTCGGGCGCGGTCCGGCCCGTTCACGTCGGCGATCTCGACGCCCCCGGTGAGCAGGAGGTTCGCGGCGGTGGATGCCTGGGGCACCACCGAGATGACGATGTGTGCGGGGATGCCGGGCTCAGCGGTGGTCGCCCCGGCCGGTCCCCAGGAGTATCCGTCGCGGACGGTGAACTCGTAGGGCCCGCCCGGGGTGTAGCGGGTCAGCACGTAGGGGCCGGTGCCCTGGGTGGCGCGTGCCAGCGAGCCGGGCCGGTCGAGCCCGGCGGGGCAGACGATCGGCAGCTGTCCGATGGTGCGGGTGAGAAACGGGAAGGGGGCCGCGGCGGTTGTCGACACCGTCCTGGTCCTGTCGTCGGCGCTCGCGGTGAACGGGACGTTCGGGAGGACGGTCCGGGCGCCGGCGAGCTGGCGGGCCGGGTCGCCCGCGTAGGTGAGTGCCCGGGCCACCGCCGAGGCGGTGAGGGGAGTGCCGTCGGAGCAGGTGATGCCCGGACGGAGGACGAAGGTGGCCGTGGTGGCCGTGGCCCGCCATGAGGAGGCCAGACCGGTGACCAGGGCGCCGTCGGGGGCGAGGTCGACCAGTGAGTCATAGGCGTAACGGGCCTGGGAGGCGCCGAAGGAGGAGTACGGGTCGAAACTCGGCGTCTCGCTGGACTCCGCGATCCTGACGGTTCCGTGGTCCACCAGGGGAGTGGTCGTCGAGGAGGCGGCACCGTCGCCGCAGCCACCCAGCGAGACGGCCGAGGCGATGAGGACAGTCGCCAGGACGACCGCCGGGGTGCGTCGGGGCATGGCGTCATGGTGTCACCGGGGCTCGGTCGCGGTGAGTCAACTGCCCTTTGCGCCAGGTGCGTTCGAACGTCCCCAACCCGCCTGGCCGCTGGTCGGGAGCCGCTCGGGGTGACTGGGGCGGGTGGTCCTGATTCACCTTTACGAGGAGCTCCGGGGGCCGGCTGTTCTATTGCTGAGCGGGCTGCGTGGTTCGTGCGGGACCGGCGGAATTAATGGAGAGATGATAATCCGATGATCGCTTTCCTTGGTGTTTTGGTGTTCAGCGGTTCAGGTCACGCGGTAAGGGAATGAACACTCGCATGAGTGAACTCGGAGGTAGCCGTTTGGTCCAAGCGAGTGCGGTTCCACTACGGTGATCGTGGGATCGGATGGCGCGTTCCGGTGTCCGGGAATTCGACGTGTGGAGCGAATCCCGGACACCGAGCTGGAATGCTTCTCTTCACCCGGCTGCGCACTGCTCCGGAGTTCGCCATGCCCGGGTTCCCTGTCATACGTATACGTGGAGAGGATGGAGCATCATGCCGCCCGTAGTACCGCCCTTCCTGGTAGGTCTCATCGTCGCGCCGCTGGCCAAGCGCCTGCTCAGGCCGCTGGTGAGCGGAGTCGTCAAGACGTCCGTCGGCATCGCGATGGAGGTGAAGAAGGCGGCCCACGAGGTCGGGGAGAACCTCAACGACCTCGCCGCCGAGGTGACCGCCGACGTGGTGGCCGCCCAGATTTCCGCCGGTGACACCGGAGCGCGCTCCGGTGGCGCCCAGCCCGTCGCCGCGCGCGTCCCCATGGACGAGCCCGTCGGCCACGCCGAAGGGAGCGCAAGGGCCCCGAAGCCGCGCGTGAGTGCCGGAAAGGCGCACTGACGGTCCATCGGGATCCGCGGCCGCCGCCGGGCGCGCATGTCGATCGATTCGGCGGAACGCACCGGGCGGCGGCCGTCCGCCGGCAGTTCGGCTGCTGAAACCCGCCGTCCAGAATTTCCCACTCGTCGCCGTATTCCGTCGTGTCCGTGACGGTATTCCGCGACCCCGCGAACAGGTGATCGTACACATGCCATCGCTACTGGGTGCCGCACCCGGATTCCGTTCCGTGGAATCGGGCGCGAGCCCGCGCTCGGTCACGCCGGGCCGCCAGCGCTGGGACGTCAAGCTGGTGCGCGGACGGCCCCGGACGGCCCAGATCCTCGCCGCTGCGCTGAGCCGCGTCCCCGGGATCACCGAAGTCCAGGCCAACCCGGTCACCGGCGGCGTGCTCGTCCGGCACGATGCGCGGATGTGCGCCACGGACGTCGGCCGGATGGTGCGCAGAGCCGTCGCCCTGGTCGCGGAGAAGCCGACCGGAACGGAAGGCATGCCGCCGGCCGGGCCCGCTGTCGCGCCGGCCCCGCCGGCGGACCGCGGTCCGGTCGCGCTCCCGGTGCTCGCCGCCGGCGGCGCGGTCGCGGCCGGGATCGCGTTGGTCAAGGGGTCGACGCTGAGCAGGCAATGGGTAGCGGCGGGCGGGGTGCTCGCGGCGACCGCGGCCGTCCTCCGGAAGGACTGGCGCGGAACCGTCGACGCGTCCAGCGACGCGGCCGGGTCCCGTGCCGGACACCCGCTGCTGGAGATCGTCGGACCGCATCGGCGCAGCCTCTGCCGGGCAACCGCCCTGTCCATCGCCTGCCAGGCCGCGGAGACGGCGCTCGGTACCTTCCTGGGCTGGACCGGCCTGGTCCTCATCAAGGGCGAGGCGGCTCCACTGGTCAGCCTCGGCCTCACCACCGCCTCCGCTCAACTCTGGGGCCTGGCCGGGCTGGTGGCCGCCGCCTGCGCCGCGGTGGCGGGACTGTCGTACGCCTCGAACCTCCAGTGGCGCCGACTCGGCCAGGACATCGAGCACGACTGGCGGAGCCGCACGTACCGACACGTCCAGCACCTCGAACTGAGGCACCTGGAGGGAGAACGGACCAGCCGGGTGGCCGGTACGCTCACCAACGACGTCGGGCAGTTGGGCGCCTTCTTCGCCGGGCCGGCCAACGACCTCCTGCAACTCGGCACCAGCCTGGTCCTGCTGGTGCCTGCATTCCTCCTGCTGGCGCCGCAGATCGCCTGGGTCGCGTTCCTGCCGATCCCGGTCATCGCCTGGCTGTCCCTGCGCCACCAGGACAAGGCCGCGGCCGGATACGCCATCACCGGCGAGCGCCGGGCCAGGTTGGGCAGCCAGGTCATCAACTCGCTCGAAGCCGGTGCGACCGTCAAGAGCTTCTGCACCGAGGACTACGAGGCCGAACGCATCGACCGGTTGAGCGAAGCGGCCCAGGACAGCAGCCGGCAGAGCGACCGGAGCACGATCCGCCACGCCGAGACCGTCCGGGCCTGCACCACCGCGTCGATGGCCGGAACCCTGCTGATCGGTGGCCGCTCGGTGCTCAACGGCACTCTGCGCTTCGAGGTGTTCAGCCCGCTGATCGGGCTGCCCCAGATGCTGCTGATGCGGATGAGCCGGGTCGGCGGCATCGCCGACCAGTACCAGCGCACCCTCGCCTCCTACGAGCGGATCCAGCGGCTGCGCACCCTGCCCGTCGAGGCCGAGGGCCGCGACGGGACGGTCGACGTCGCCGAAACGCGCGGCGAGCTCGTCCTCGACGGGGTCACCTTCGCCTATCCGGGCCGGACGACGGCACTGGAGGACCTCTCACTGACCATCCCGGCCGGGCAGATGACCGCCCTGGTGGGCGCCACCGGCTCCGGCAAGACGACGATCGCCAAGCTCTTGATGCGCTTCCAGGACCCGGCGTCCGGGAGAGTGCTGCTCGACGGACAGGACATCAGGGGCCTGCGGCGCCACGACCTGCGCCAGACCATCGGCTTCGTCCCCCAGGACCCGTTCCTCTTCGACGGCAGCATCGCCGACAACATTCGCTACGGTAGCTTCGGCGCCTCCGAAGAGGCCGTGGTCGAGGCCGCCACCATGGCCGAGGCGCACACCTTCGTCGCGACGCTGCCGGACGGCTACGACACCCTGATCGGTGAACGCGGCGCCGCGCTCTCCGGCGGCCAGCGGCAGCGGATCGCCCTGGCGCGCGCGATCCTCAAGGACTCACCGGTCGTCGTCCTCGACGAGGCCACCTCCGCCGTGGACAACGAGACCGAGGCCGCCATCCAGCGCACGCTGCGCAGTTTCGCGGCCGACCGGACGATGGTCGTCATCGCCCACCGCCTCTCCACGGTCCGTCACGCCGACCGGATCTACGTCATGGACAAGGGCGGCATCGTCGCCGAACAGGGCACCCACGACGAACTCCTCGCCCAACACGGACTCTACGCAACCCTCTGGCAGCTCCAGGCCGGCGAACTCGTCGCCTGACCGCAGAGAGCGGCCCCGCCCGCCGACCGTGTGACGCCACCGCGGTCGGTGCGGCACGCCCTGCGCGCATGCCTGCCCACACTTCTGGAGGTACCCCCATGTCCCGTCGCGTCCAAGACGCCCTTCCCCTGACCGCGGCGCAGCGGGAGATCTGGCTCGCCGAACAGAGCTCCCGGACGCCGATCCCGGGCTACCGCGTCGGCGAGTGCCTGGAGATCCACGGGCCGGTCGGTCCGCAGCTGTTCGACGCCGCGCTGCGCCGGGTGGTCGACGAGGTCGACGCCCTGCACGTGACCTTCGTCGACGACGGTGACGGCCCGCACCAGATCCTGCGTGCCACCTGGGACTGGACGCCCACCCACCTCGACCTCGGAGCGGAGCCGGATCCGCGGGCGGCGGCCATGGAATGGATGGAGCGTGACCTGGCCCGTCCGTTGGACCTCGCCCGCGATCCGCTGTTCGGCCATGCACTGATCCGGCTGTCGCCGACCGAGTTCCTCTGGTACCTGAACTACCACCACCTGGTGCTGGACGCGATCAGCAGCTCCATGGTCCGGCAGCGGGTCGGCGAGGTCTACTCGGCACTTGCCGAGGGCGCCGCCGTGCCGCCCTGCCCGTTCGGCTCGCTGCGGGACCTGGTGGAAAGCGACACCGCCTACCGCTCGTCCGCCGACTTCACCGCCGACCGCTCCTACTGGACCGGGCGGTTCGCCGATCTGCCCGCCCCGACCCGGCTCACCGACACCTCCGCGACAGACCCGCACCAGGCCCTGCGCCTGGCCGGGGAGCGGGAACTGCGGCGCCCCGAGGCGCTGCGGGCGGCGGCGGCCCGGGCCGGTGTCCGCTGGTCCCGGGTGGTGGTCGCGGCGACCGCGCTCTACGCCCACCGTCTCAGCGGCGCACAGGACGTGGTGCTCGCCCTCCCCGTCACCGCCCGTCGGGGCTCCGACCGCGACCTGTTGTCCGTGCCCGGCACCATGTCCAACGTGGTGCCCCTGCGGCTGACCGTGCGACCGGACATGCCGTGGGGCGAACTCGTCGCCCAGGCGGCGCGGGAGGTCGACTCGGCCGTCGCGCACGAGCGCTACCGCAGCGAGGACCTGCTGCGCGACCTCGGCGCGCCCGGCAGCATCGGCACGGCGTTCCCGCTGATCGTCAACATCATGGCCTTCAACGCCAGGCCGAGCTTTGCCGGGTACCCCGCGTCAGTCCACCACTTCGTGTCGGGATCGACCACCGACCTGGCCGTCTGGGTCTTCGACTACCGCGACGGCAATCCCCCGCTGCTCAGGCTGCACGGCGCGCCGCAGGCGTACGGCGACGACGACCTCGCCGCGCACCAGCTGCGGCTGCTCGCCCTGCTCGACGCCGTCGCGGACTGCGACCCGGAGGAGGCGGTCGGCAGGATCGATTTGCTCACGGCGCAGGAGCACGGTGCGCTGGCGGCGCTGGGGACCGGGCCGGCGGCGCAGGTTCCGGCCGTGAGCCTGCCGGAGTTGTTCCGCGAGCGCGTCACGGCGGCTCCGGACCTGGTCGCGTTGGTGTGCGGGGATGTGTCGTCGACGTACGCGGAGTTGGATGCGCGGGCGAACCGGTTGGCGCACGCGTTGATCGCGCGGGGTGCGGGGCCGGAGCGGTTGGTGGCGGTGGCGCTGCCGAGGTCGGCCGAGTTGGTGGTGGCGATCCTGGCGGTGTTGAAGTCGGGGGCGGCGTATGTGCCGGTGGACCCGGAGTATCCGGCGGCCCGGGTGGCGTATCTGCTGGAGGATGCCCGGCCGGTTGTGGTGGTGACCGATGTGCGTAGCGGGGGGCGGCTGCCGGAGGGCGGGGCCGAGCGGCTGGTGCTGGACGATCCTGCGACGGCTGCTTGGGTGGCGGGTTGTCCGGCGGTCGACCCGGGGGTGGCCGTCGATCCTCGCCACCCGGTGTACGTGATCCACACCTCCGGTTCCACCGGCAGGCCCAAGGGCGTGGTGGCCACGCACGGCGGCCTGCTCAACCTGCTCACCGACCAGCGGCTGGTGCGGTTCGCACCGCTGCTGGAGGACCGGCAGCGGCTGCGGGTGGCGCTGACCACCTCGGTGTCGTTCGACGCCTCCTTGAACCAACTGCTGGCCCTCTTCGCGGGTCACGAGTTGCACGTCCTGGACCACGCGACCTGGACCGACCCGAAAGCTCTGGTCGACTACACGGCGCGCCGAGGGCTGGACTATGTGGAGGCCACTCCTTCCTATCTTCAAGTCCTCCTCGCTCATGGACTGTTGGACGATCCGCTGCGCCGTCCCGCACTGGTCGCGGCGGGCGGGGAGGCCGTTCCGGAGCAGCTGTGGGAGCGGCTGCGGACCGCCGGCGGGGGCTCCTGCCTCAACTTCTACGGACCCTCCGAATGCACCGTCAACTCGGTGGCCGCAGCCGTGGCCGCGAGTCGGCGCCCGGTGATCGGCCGCCCCGTCACCAACGCCCGGCTGTACGTCCTCGATGCCGCGTTGCGGTTGGTGCCCGCGGGTGTGGCGGGTGAGCTGTACATCGCGGGTGCGGGGTTGGCGCGTGGCTACCTGGACCGGCCGGGTCTGACCGCGGGGCGGTTCGTGGCGGACCCGTTCGGTCCGGACGGGTCGCGGATGTACCGCACGGGCGACCTGGTGCGGTGGAACCCGGAGGGCAACCTGGAGTTCCTGGGCCGTACCGACGACCAGGTCAAGGTCCGCGGGTTCCGGATCGAACCCGGCGAGATCGAGGCGGCCCTCGCCGAACACCCACAGGTCGCGCGGGCCGTCGTCACGGTACGCACTGACGAGGAAGCCCGGTTGGTCGCCTATGTCCTCCCCGCCGCGGGGCAGACCGTCCGAGCGGACGCGCTGCGGGCCCGGCTGCGGGAGCGGCTGCCCGAGTACATGGTGCCGTCGGCGTTCGTGGTGCTGGACGAGCTGCCCCTGACCCCGAACGGCAAACTCGACCGGCGCGCTCTCCCGGCGCCCGGACAGCAGCCCGTCGCATCGGGCCGCACACCGCGCACCGCGGTCGAGCACCTGCTCTGCGGGCTGTTCGCCGAGGTGCTGGGGGTCGCCGAGGCCGGGCCGGACGACAGCTTCTTCGACCTCGGCGGGCACTCCCTGCTGGCCACCCGGCTGGTCGCCCGGGCCCGGTCCGTGCTCGGCGTGGAGCTGAGGCTGCGCGACCTGTTCGACGCGCCGACGGTGGCGGAACTGGCGGCCGCGGTGGATGTCGCGGGCCGGGCGCGCCCGGCGCTGGGGCGGCGCGAGCGGCCCGGGACGGTCCCGCTGTCGTTCGCGCAGCGGCGGCTGTGGTTCCTGCACCGGCTGGAGGGGCCGAGCGCCACCTACAACATCCCGCTGACCCTGCGGCTGTCCGGAAGCCTGGACCAGCGTGCCCTGGAAGCCGCACTGGCGGACGTGGTGGCCCGGCACGAGAGCCTGCGTACCGTCTTCCCGGTGGTCGACGGCGTGCCGTACCAACGGGTGCTCGACCTCGACGCTGCACGGCCGCGGCTGCGGGTGACCGAGGTCGGCGAGCACGACCTGCCGGACCGGCTGGCGGAGGCCGCGCGATACGGCTTCGAGCTCTCCGAGGAGCCGCCGCTGCGTGCCGAACTGTTCCGGCTCGGTACGGACGAGCACGTGCTGCTGCTGGTGGTGCACCACATCGCCGGCGACGGCTGGTCGACCGGACCTCTCTCGCGGCACCTGACGACCGCCTACGCCGCCCGGAGCGAGGGCGCGAAGCCGCAGTGGCCGCCGCTGCCGGTCCAGTACGCCGACTACGCTCTCTGGCAGCAGGAGCTGCTGGGTGACGGCGCCGACCCGGACAGCCTGCTCAACGGCCAACTCGCCTACTGGCGCGAACAGCTGGCGGACCTGCCCGAGCAGGTCGAGCTGCCCTTCGACCGACCCCGGCCGACGGCGATGTCCTACCAGGGCGCCCACCTGCCGATGCGGATCGACGCCGAGTTGCACCGGGGCCTGCGCGAACTCGCCCGTGACGGCGGAGCCAGCCTCTTCATGGCGCTCCAGGCCGGCCTGGCCGCTCTGCTGGGCAAGCTCGGGGCCGGTACCGACGTTCCGATCGGTACGCCGGTCGCGGGACGCACCGACGAGGCCCTGGACGACCTGGTCGGCTTCTTCGTCAACACCCTGGTGCTGCGCACCGACCTGTCCGGCGACCCGTCGTTCACCGAACTGCTGGGCCGGGTGCGCTCCGACGCGCTGGCCGCGTACGCGCACCAGGACGTGCCGTTCGAGCACCTCGTGGAGGCGCTGAACCCGACCCGGACGCTGGCGCACCACCCGCTGTTCCAGACCATGCTCACGCTGCAGAACGCGCCGTCCGGCACCTTCGACCTGCCGCGGCTGCGGGTGGCGACCGACCTGGTCCACACCGGGACGGCCAAATGCGACCTGACCTTCGTCCTGGCCGAACAGCCCGGCGAGGACGGGTTGTCGGGCGTGGTGGAGTACAGCACCGACCTGTTCGACGCGGCCACCGTCAGCGGGATCGTCGAGCGGTGGCTGCGGCTGCTGCGCGCCGTCGTCGCCGCCCCCGGCCGACGGATCGGACAGGTGGACGTGCTGTCCGCCGACGAGCTCCGGGCACTGCTGCCGGCCGGTACCGACCAGGGCGATGAGCGGCCGGAGTCCGGCCTGCCCGCGCTGTTCGAGCGGCAGGTCCGGGCGAACCCGGCCGCGATCGCCCTCACGGACGGCGAAGCCACGCTCACGTACGGCCAGTTGAACGCCCGCGCCAACCAGCTGGCGCATGCCCTGGCCGACCGGGGGGTGGGGCCGGAGCAGTTGGTGGCCCTGGCCCTGCCGCGCTCGGCGGAGTTGGTCGTGGCGGTGCTCGCGGTGCTCAAGGCCGGCGCCGCGTACGTACCGGTCGACCCCCAGTACCCGGCCGCCCGGATCGCCTACCTGCTCCAGGACACCCGACCTGCGCTGCTCGTGACGACCAGCCCGATCGGAGAGCTTCCGGGGGCGGACCACGTGGACCGGCTGCTGCTGGACGCCGCGGACCTGGACGGGCTGCCGGACACGGACCTCGGGGTCCCCGTCGACCCGAGCCACGCCGCCTACGTCATCCACACCTCCGGTTCCACCGGCAACCCCAAGGGCGTGGTGGTCCCGCACCGCAACGTGGTGCGCCTGTTCGGCACCACTCGGGAGCTGTTCGACTTCTCCGCCGAGGACGTGTGGACCCTCTTCCACTCCTACGCCTTCGACTTCTCGGTGTGGGAGCTGTGGGGCCCGCTGCTGCACGGCGGCCGCCTGGTGGTCGTGGACCACGAGACCAGCCGCTCGCCCGGCCGTTTCCTGGAACTGCTCGCCCGCGAGCGCGTGACGGTGCTCAACCAGACGCCGTCCGCCTTCTACCAGCTGATGGAAGCGGACGCGGAGGCTCCGGAGACCGGCCGCCGACTCGCCCTGCGCACGGTGGTGTTCGGCGGCGAGGCGTTGGAGCACACCCGGCTGGCCGGCTGGTACCACAGGCACCCGGAGGACGCGCCGCGGCTGGTCAACATGTACGGCATCACCGAGACCACGGTGCACGTCACGTACGCGGCGCTCGACCGGTCCGGCACCACCGCCGGCCAGGTCGGCGTGGCCCTCCCGGACCTGCGCGCGTACGTGCTCGACAGCGGCCTGCGGCCGGTGGCCCCGGGCGTGCCGGGTGAGCTGTACGTCGCGGGAGCGGGTCTGGCGCGCGGCTACCTCAATCGGCCCGGCCTGACCGCCGGCCGGTTCGTGGCGGACCCGTTCGGAGCGCCGGGGTCGCGGATGTACCGCAGCGGCGACGTGGTGTGCCGCGCGGCTGACGGCAGCCTGCGCTTCGTCGGCAGGGCGGACCAGCAGGTCAAGGTGCGCGGCTTCCGGATCGAGCTCGGCGAGGTCGAGGCGGTGCTGGCCGGGTACCCCGGCATCGCCCAGGTCGCCGTCCTGGCCCGGCAGGACCGCGCCGACGACACCCGGCTGACGGCGTACCTGGTGCCGGCCGCGGGCGCCGCACCGAGGTCCGCGGACCTGCGGGAGCACCTGCGCGAGCGGTTGCCGGAGTACATGCTGCCGTCGGCGTTCGTCGTGCTGGACGCGCTGCCGCTGACCGTCAACGGCAAGCTGGACCACCGGGCCCTGCCTGCCCCCGACCTCGCCCCGGCGGCCACATCCCGCGCGCCGCGCACCCCGCAGGAGCAGATCCTCTGCGAGCTGTTCGCGGAGGTCCTGGGGGTGGCGTCGGCCGGCGTCGAGGACGGGTTCTTCGACCTGGGCGGGCATTCGCTGCTGGCCACCCGGCTGGCCGCCCGCATCCGCGCGACGCTCGGCGTGGAAATGCCGCTGCGCACCCTGTTCGAGGCGCCGACCCCGGAGGGTCTGGCCGCCGCCCTGGTGGCGGCCGGGCCGGCGCAGGTCGCCCTGGCCCGGCGCGAGCGGCCCGGGACGGTCCCGCTGTCGTTCGCGCAGCGGCGGCTGTGGTTCCTGCACCAGTTGGAGGGAGCCGGTGCGAACTACCACATCTCCCTGGCCTGGCGGCTGTCCGGGGACCTGGACCGCCCGGCCCTGGCGGCCGCCGTTGCGGACGTGGTGGCCCGGCACGAGAGCCTGCGCACCGTCTTCCCGGCGGTGGACGGCGTGCCGTACCAGCGGGTGCTGGACATCGAGGCAGCCCGCCCGCGACTGCCTGTGAACCGGACCACCGAGGCCGGGCTGCCGGCCGCCATGGCGGAAGCGAAGGACCGCCCGTTCGACCTGGCGGTCGACGTGCCGCTGCGGGGCGAGCTGTTCGAGCTGGCGCCGGACGAGCACGTCTTCCAGGTGGTGCTCCACCACATTGCGGGTGACGGCTGGTCGCTGGGCCCGCTCGCGCAGGACCTGACCGCCGCCTACGCGGCGCGCTGCCGCGGCGAAGAGCCGCAGTGGCAGGAACTGCCGGTCCAGTACGCCGACTACACCCTGTGGCAGCACGAACTGCTCGGCGACTCAGCCGATCCGGACAGCTTGTTCGCCGGCCAGGCGGACTACTGGACGAAGGCGCTGGCCGGTCTGCCGGAACGGATCCAGCTGCCCACCACCCGGCCCCGTCCGCCGGTCGCCTCGCACCGTGGCGGCTCCGTGCGCGCCGGGCTGGACGCCGAGCTGCACCGCGGCCTGCGCGAGCTCGCCCGCGCGCACGGGACCAGCCTGTTCATGGTGCTCCAGGCAGGGCTGGCGGCGTTGCTGAGCAAGCTCGGCGCGGGAGACGACATTCCGGTCGGCAGCCCGGTCGCCGGTCGGACCGACCAGGCGCAGGACGAGCTGGTCGGCTACTTCGTCAACACCCTGGTGTTCCGTACCGACACCTCGGGCGATCCGACGTTCGCCGAGCTGCTGGACCGGGTCCGGGACACCGCGCTGGCCGGGTACGCCCACCAGGACCTTCCGTTCGAATACCTGGTCGAGGTCCTGAAACCGTCCCGGTCCCTGGCGCACCACCCGCTGTTCCAGGTCATGCTGGTGCTGCAGAACGCGCCCCGGGCGGACTTCGCGCCGGCCGGGCTGCGGGTCGGCGAGATGCCGCCCACGTCGACCACCGCCAAGCTCGACCTGATCTTCACCATGTCCGAGCGGTACGCGGAGGACGGCTCTCCGGAGGGGATCGACGGGGCCGTCGAGTACGCCCTCGACCTGTACGATCCGGCCGCCGTCGAGGCGGTGATCGGGCGGTGGGAGCGGTTGCTCCGCGCCGTGGTCGCCGACCCGGGGCAGCGGCCCAGCCGGATCGACCTGCTCACCGACGAGGAGCACCGCCGGCTTGACGTCCTCGGCAGCGGGCCGGCGGCGCAGGTTCCGGCCGGAAGCCTGCCGGAGTTGTTCCGGGACCACGTGCGCAGGGTTCCCGACGCCCTCGCGGTGGTGGGTCCGGAAGCGTCGCTGACGTACGCGGAGTTGGATGCGCGGGCGAACCGGTTGGCGCACGCGTTGATCGCGCGGGGTGCGGGGCCGGAGCGGTTGGTGGCGGTGGCGCTGCCGAGGTCGGCCGAGTTGGTGGTGGCGATCCTGGCGGTGTTGAAGTCGGGGGCGGCGTATGTGCCGGTGGACCCGGGGTATCCGGCGGCCCGGGTGGCGTATCTGCTGGAGGATGCCCGGCCGGTTGTGGTGGTGACCGATGTGCGTAGCGGGGGGCGGCTGCCGGAGGGCGGGGCCAACCAACTAATGCTGGACGATCCTGCGACGGCTGCTTGGGTGGCGGGTTGTCCGGCGGTCGACCCGGGGGTGGCCGTCGATCCTCGCCACCCGGTGTACGTGATCCACACCTCCGGTTCCACCGGCAGGCCCAAGGGCGTGGTGGCCACGCACGGCGGCCTGGCCAACCTGTTCGCCAACCAGTGTGCGCTGGTCTTCCGGACAGGGGAGCGGATGCGGGTGGCGCTGACCACCTCGGTGTCGTTCGACGCCTCCTGTGACCAGCTCCTCGCCCTCTTCGCGGGTCACGAGCTGCACGTCCTGGACGAGGCGACCTGGTCCGACCCGGACGCTTACCTCAAGTACGCCGTACGCGCAGGACTGGACACCGTCGGCGGCACTCCCTCCTACCTTCAGGTCCTTGTCGACCGCGGCCTGCTGGACGACCCGCGATGGCGCCCCTCGGTCATCGGATTGGGCGGCGAGGCC
Source organism: Streptomyces sp. NH27 (assembly GCF_056859195.1). NCBI lineage: Bacteria > Bacillati > Actinomycetota > Actinomycetes > Kitasatosporales > Streptomycetaceae > Streptomyces > Streptomyces sp. NH27. The sequence goes on along the minus strand of NZ_JACEGK010000111.1, from coordinate 1,565 downwards.
ATCCCGGAGCCGCTGTGGGAGCGGCTGCGGGCGGCCGACGGGGTGACGTCCCTGAACTTCTACGGCCCCTCCGAGTGCACGGTGGACTCGGTCTTCGCGCCGCTGGAGTCGAGCCCGCGGCAAGTGATCGGCCGACCGCTCGGCGGTGCGGGGCTGTACGTCCTCGACGCCGCGTTGCGCCTGGTGCCCGCGGGCGTGCCGGGTGAGCTGTACATCTCGGGTGCGGGGCTGGCGCGGGGGTATCTGCGGCGGCCGGGTCTGACCGCGGGGCGGTTCGTGGCGGACCCGTTCGGTCCGGACGGTACGCGGATGTACCGCACGGGCGACCTGGTGCGGTGGAACCCGGAGGGCAACCTGGAGTTCCTGGGCCGTACCGACGACCAGGTCAAGGTGCGCGGCTTCCGGATCGAACTCGGCGAGATCGAGGCGGCCCTCGCCGAACACCCGCACGTCGCACGGGCCGCCGTGATCGTCCGGCAGGATCGGTCGCAGGACCCCCGTCTGGTCGCCTACCTGCAGCCCGCCACCGGGGCGGAGGTGCGGACGGAGGAGCTGCGGGCGCACCTGCGCGAGCGGCTGCCGGACTACATGGTGCCGACCGCGTTCGTCTCTCTCGACACCCTGCCGCTGAACACCAGCGGCAAACTGGACCGGCGCGCCCTGCCCGAGCCCGAGTCCACCGCGACGCGGGCCGGCCGGGCACCGCACACTCCTCGGGAACACGTGCTGGCGGGGCTGTTCGCCGAGGTGCTGGGCCTGCCGCAGGTCGGTGTCGACGAGGACTTCTTCGACCTGGGCGGGCACTCGCTGCTCGCCACCCGGCTGGTCTCACGGGTCCGGGCGACCCTCGGGGTCGAACTGGAGCTGCGCGCCCTGTTCCGCACCCCGACGGTGGCCGGGCTGGCCGCCGGGCTGGGCGGCGCCGATCGGGCCCGGCTCGCCCTGGGGCGGGCGGAGCGGCCCGAGAAGGTCCCGCTGTCGTCCGCGCAGCGGCGGCTGTGGTTCCTGCGCCAGTTGGAGGGCGCCGAATCGGTCTACAACATGCCGCTCGCGTGGCGGCTCACGGGACCGCTGGACCCGGCGGCCCTGGAAGCCGCGCTGGGCGACCTCGTCGACCGGCACGAAACCCTGCGGACGGTCTTCCCGGCCGTTGACGGCGTGCCCCACCAGCAGGTGCTGGCCGCCGGTCAGGCGCGCCCGGGGCTGTCGATCACCCCGGCCGACGAGAAGGCCCTGCCGCGACTGCTGACGCCGGCCGCGGCGCGCGGATTCGATCTGGCGGCCGAACCGCCGCTGCGCGCCGAGGTGTTCGAGGTTTCGGCGGACGAGCACGTGCTGCTCCTGGTGATGCACCACATCGCCGGTGACGGTTGGTCGCTGGGCCCGCTGGCCGCTGACCTGGCCACCGCTTACGCGGCGCGCCACCAGGGCGAGGAGCCGCAGTGGGCGCCCCTGCCGGTGCAGTACGCCGACTACACGCTGTGGCAGCGCGAGCTGCTCGGTGACGCCGCCGACCCGCGGAGCCGGTTCGCCGAGCAACTCGGCTACTGGAAGCGGCAGCTGTC